>NZ_JBMERR010000004.1:0-101315 GCF_048820915.1 Cribrihabitans pelagius
CTCCATGATCAGCTGTAAAACTGCCTCCGCGACGGCACGCAAAAAGTCGCCGCCATCTTGCTTTGCGAGAAGCTCGGAAAGGTCCATGTTGGTCTTGGTCATCGGGGTCTCCGTGTGGGTCGTGGTTGAAGCGTCGAAACTCCACCTCGACCATACACCTCGATGGCCACCCAGGATCACACCGTTGAAGGCGCGGAAATTACACCACGTGCTCGGACACTAACGTTTGCCAATATGGGCAAGCTCGCAGGGCTTACTGAAAGCCTGACGGCATTGCCGGGCCTGGGGGTGCGGGTCTGGGCCTTCGTGCAGGAGCTTTCCGAGCTGGTGCGGCTTTACGGCCCGCATACGGCAAGAACGGTGCTCTCGCAGGCTGAGGTCAAACAGTTCTTCGCGGTCAGCCGCCTGCCACCGCTCAAGGCGCAGCGCATCCCGTTCTGGGAAGTCAAGCCCTGGGCGGGCTGGGCCACCCCCAACCCGGTCGAGGGAAAGACACCGCTCGCCGCGCCGAAACTGCGGCTGGAATACAAACTGAAAGGCAAAAGCAATGAAAGAGTATGAGGTAAGAGTGCTCGGCACGCCGCCGCAGGAGCCGCACGGCCCGCACGGCAGGCGGTTTAGGCGGAAACTGCGCAAAGCAGTCCGCGCCGTATTGCTGCGCCCACGGCGGCTGGTGCTGGCCGGAATGGCAGGCTTCGTCCTTATCGCCGGAACGCCGCATATCGGCTGGGATTACCAGTGCCGCCACCCCATGCGCGGTCCCGGTTCCTGCAGCGCCGTCGGCTGGTGCGCCTATTACGGCATTCAGGGACGAAGGATCGCAGTCCCGTCGCATGGATCGCAATGCAGCCCGATCAAATTGCTGCCGCTGGACTGGAACGGAACAGGGGGAGACTGACAGATGCCCTTACTTAGCTGAAGCGCGCGTGTGAACCGAAGGAACGGGAGCGTGAGGCAAGCGCAAACCCTTGCTCACACAGGGATAGCGCCAATGACGGCGTCGCGCCGTTCCGTGTCATAAAGTTTGCGAAACATCCAACAGTTGTGCTATAATGAAGATGTATAACTATATGTTGTACATCTCCTGAAAGGTAGGAGAGATGAGAGACGAGATGAATGGCGTGGGCCGGGGCGGCCTGCGCGGCAGCTTCGATGGTCCTGCGCGGCCTGTCGTGAGCGTCGATATTGAGAAATATCAGGCCCTGCTGGACGCACCGGGCCTCACCGATGAGCAGAAAGAAGAGTTCCTTCAATCTTTGTGGTCCGTCATCGTTAGCTTTGTCGAACTCGGCTTCGGTGTCCATCCAATGCAAGAAGTCTGTGGACAAGACCCTGCAGACGGGGCCGGGCGTCCCAAAGACGCCTTCGATCAGGTAGGATCAAGGGAACCTGAAAGTGACAAACCACCAACAGATGCCGGTCCTGATGGCAGTCTGGAGGCAAAATGAACAAATGCGTTAACAAAAGCACAGACACGCGGCAGGCTGTGATTTACTGCCGCGTGTCCAGCGCAAAGCAGAAAATCGAAGGCAGCGGGCTTGAAAGCCAGGAACATCGCTGCCGCCAATATGCCGAAGCAAACGGCTATGAGGTCGAAGCAAACGGCTATGAGGTCGAAGCTGTGTTCCCCGATGATGCATCGGGGGGCGGCGACTTCATGAACCGCCCCGGCATGGTGGCGCTGCTGAGTTATCTCGATGCGCAGCCCGGCAAGGGCTATGTCGTCATCTTCGATGATCTCAAGCGCTTTGCCCGCGATACAGAGTTCCATATCAAGCTGCGCCGTGAATTTCAAACGCGCGGCGCCCGGATCGAGTGCCTGAATTTCAGGCTGGACGACTCGCCCGAAGGTAAGTTCGTGGAAACGATATTCGCCGCGCAGGGCGAACTGGAGCGCGAGCAGAACCGGCGGCAGGTAATCCAGAAAATGAAGGCCAGAGTCGAAAAGGGATACTGGGTGTTCCCGCCTCCTGCCGGATACAAATATGCCTGCGACCGTATCCACGGAAAGCTGCTGATGCGTGACGAGCCCATTGCTTCCATCATCCAGGAAGCGCTGGAAGGCTATGCCAGCGGGCGTTTCCGCTCGCAGGCCGAGGTCAAGCGGTTTCTGGAATCCAAACCCAATTTCCCCAAGCACTTTCCCAACGGCGAAATCAGGGCGCAGAAGGTCACGGACCTGGTGACAAACCCGATCTATGCCGGTTGCGTGGAACTGCCCAACTGGAACGTGTCGCTTCGCAAGGGGCAGCATGAAGGTCTTATTAGTTTTGAGGACTTTGAACGTATTCGGGCGCGCCGCATGCAGCGGCCCGTTACGCCTGCACGCAAGGATATCAATGCCGATTTCCCGCTCAGGGGCTTTGTGATGTGTGATGATTGCTGCCAGCCTATGACCGCTTGCTGGTCGAAGGGCAGGTCTAGCCGCTACCCCTACTATCTGTGCGATACCAAGGGGTGTGAAAGCTACCGCAAGTCCGTCCCGCGGGCGAAAATTGAAGACGGCTTTGCCGACATCCTGCAGACCATTCAGCCAACACAGAACCTGTTCAAGGTCGCGCGGGCGATGTTTATCGACGCATGGAACATGCGTGAGACAGAGGCCTTGCACGACCAGCAAATGCTGCGCGACAAACTCACCGACATGAACAGGCAGATCGAACGCTTGCTGGACCAGATTCTCGATGCCTCCAATCCGAAGCTGGTTTCTACCTATGAAGCCCGCCTAGAAAAACTTGAGCGCGAGAAGCTTGTTTTAGGCGAGCGGATTGAACGCGCCGTGCCGCCCAAAGGCAGGTTAGAGGAATTTATCGAAGCGGCGCTGGATTTTCTGGCAAGGCCCTGGAATATATACGAAAATGGGTCACTGCTACTTAAGAGAACAGTGCTTAGACTGGCGTTTTCAGAGCCTTTGAGATACTCCCGGAAATCGGGTTATCGAACCGCTAAAACCACCTTTCCTTTCAAGGTGTTAGCGGGATTCAACAACCAAAAAAGCGAGATGGTGCCCCCACACGGACTCGAACCGCGGACCTACTGATTACAAATCAGTTGCTCTACCAGCTGAGCTATAGGGGCCTTGGCGAGGGAATTAGCGGCTCCGGGGGCTGCGTGCAAGATGAAAAATCAGCTCCTGGCCGACAGTTGAACCTGCCCCTGGCGGCCAGCGGTGCCTGGGCGGTTTGACCTTTCGGGGCCGCTTCAGTAAGGCTCGTGCATCCAAACCGCACAATCAGGTCCAATTCATGCAGGTCATCCTCCACTGCGGCGCGCATGCCACCGAAGAAGACCTGCTGCTGAAATCGCTGCTGAAAAACACCGGCGCGCTGGCGCGGCAGGGCACTCAGGTGCCGGGGCCGGGCCGCTACCGGACGCTGCTGAGGGAGTGCGTGGAAGCGCTGGCAACCGGCCGCCCTGCCCGGGACGCATCAGACGTGCTGTGGGACGCAATCCTGGAGGGGGGCCAGGCCCGCCGCGCCGTGCTGTCCAATCCGCATTTCTTCGGCTCGCAGCGCCACGGGCTGGCAGGCAGCCAGCTCTACCCGGAGGCGGAGACCCGGCTGCAGGCGCTGCAGGCGCTGTTTCCCGGCGACCATCTGGAAGTGTTCCTGGCGCTGCGCAATCCAGCCTGTTTCCTGCCTGCGCTCCTGGCCAAGGCCGCCCCGGCGACGCGCCGGGATCTTCTGGCGGGCTGCGATCTGGCGGCGCTGCGCTGGTCGGAGCTGCTCACGCGGATGCGCGCCGCCGCCCCAGGCATCCAGCTGACGGTCTGGTGTTTCGAGGACATGCCGCTGCTCTGGGGCACGGTCCTGCGCCGCATGGCGGGACTCGCCCCCGAAGCGCGGCTGCGCGGCGGGCTGGATCTGCTGGCGGCGCTCATACCAGGCGCCGCAATGCAGCGGCTGCGGGCTTTCCTGGATGCGCACCCCGAAATGCAGGAGCCCCACAAGCAGCGGGTCTTTGCCGTCTTCCTGGAGAAATACGCGCTGGAGGAGGCGGTCGAGGTGGAGCTGGACCTTCCCGGCGGGAGTGACGCCCTCGTGGACCAGCTCACCGCGCTTTACGAGGCCGACCTCCAGGCGATCCGCAGCCTGCCCGGGGTGACGCTGATCGAGCCCTCCGCCGGGGTGTGATGCCCCTGCCGCCCGGCTTGGGCTTTTGCCCCGCGCCGCGCCGCCTTATAGCTGGGAGCAAGACGCCGGTGCCGCATCGGCAGTTGCTGCCCGTCCGCGGGCGGTGCAGGGACGGTCAGACGCGCAGCCGGCAAAAGGGGCAGCTATGGCAGATGACAGCTTCAACGTGATGATCGTTGGCCAATCGGGCCGGCTGCAATACGAGGCGCTGCTGTTTGCGGCCTCGCTGCGCCACGCTTCGCCGGGGTTTCGCGGCCGGCTCTTTGTTGCGGTGCCGCAGCCGGGGCCGCTGTGGGAGAAGGATCCGTCGATCCGCAACAGGGAGGTGCTGGCCGCGCTGGAGCATCTTGGCGCGGAGATCCTGCCGTTTCAGTCCCGCGTCTTCGGTGCCGCCTACCCCTATGGCAACAAGATCGAAGCACTGCTGGCGCTGCCGGAAGGCGCGCCCTTCGTTTTCTTCGACACTGACACTCTGATCACCGGCGAGCTCGCCTCGGTGCCTTTCGACTTCACCCGCCCCTCCGCTTCGCGCCGCTGCGAGGGCACCTGGCCCAGGCCGACACTCTACGGACCGGGCTATGACGGCATCTGGCGGGCGCTTTACGACCGCTTCGGGCTGGATTTCGAGTCCAGCCTCGACCGCAACCAGCCCGCGGAATTCTGGCAGCGCTACCTCTATTTCAACGCCGGCTTCTACTACGGCGCCTGCCCGCGCGCCTTCGGACAGCGCTTTCTGGACTATGCGCAATCGATCCGCGATGCGCCGCCGCCCGAGCTCACCTGCCAGACGCTCGATCCCTGGCTCGACCAGGTGGCACTGCCGCTGGTGATCCACGCGCTTGGCGGCAGCCGCGGCGCCCTGCCCGCGGGCTATCTCGATGGCGCGGTGAGTTGTCACTACCGGCTGTTTCCGCTGCTTTATGCGCGCGAAGAGGACCGCGTGGTGCAGCTCCTGGAGGAGGCTGCGGCGCCCAACCGGATCAAGAAGGTGCTGAAGCAATACGAGCCGGTCAAGCGCATGGTCTACCAGGGCCGCGGCCACAAGGTGCGGGCGCTGTTCGACCGGAACGCCCTCCCCCAGCGCGAGCAGGCGATCCGCAACCGGATCAAGGCGGCCGGGCTCTGGATGCGCTGAACTGGCCGCCGGGTCCCGCCCGCTTCAGCCGCCCCGCAAGAGGCGCTGCGGCAGCCGCGGCGACAGCGCCGCCAGAGGCGGCAGCAGCTCAGTGCTCAGATGCAGCGGCGCGGTCAAATTCACCTCGATCTCCGCGGCTATCGCCTCGGCCCGGCCTCCTGCCGACGGGCGAAAGAACGCCATCTTCGCCTGTATTCCTGCGTTGTTGATCAGCCCGCCCAGGGACGCATATTCTGCCGCCACACGACCGGTCAGCGCGCGGCGCTGCGCGGCCAAGGACAGATCGCAAGGCAAGGCGACAATCTGTCCTCGGCCGCCTTGCGCCAGCTCCTCCAAGGCCGCCGCATCGCGGGCCACGGCAAGAACCGTTACCCCTTCGGCGACCAGCAGATTGCACAGCGCTCTGCCGATCCCGCGGGTGGCGCCGGTCAGCAGCACTGGTGATTTGATATCACTACCCATGCTGCGCTGTCCCGAACTGGCGGAAACCGTTCTCATATGCCGCGATGATCTCCACCACACTAAAATACCCCCTGGCAATCAAGGCTGTATCGCGCAGGCGCTCGATCGCGAAGTAATAGTCCTGCGGCGTCTCCGCCTCGATCACCGCCACGTCGGACACGCGGGCGGTGAAAGCCTCGGCATTGTAGAAGCGCAAGCGCGCGGCAGGTCCGGAAACGCCGTGGCCAGCGCTTCGGAGGCTACGCTGCCGCGTCGGGCGCGGTCCAGCTGCAACCACTCCGGGCTGACCATCAGCAGCAGGAAAACGGTGAGTTTCATGGCAGGGTCCTTTTCGTCTGGGTGTCCCGCCGGCATTATGAGACTTTGCTCACATTCCCTGCTCGCCTTCCCGGAAGGAGCCCCGCGATGCCGCATCCGCCAAGGAAACAAGCCCGCCAGGCCCGCGCCAAGGCCACCGAAGCGGCGATACTGGAAGGTGCGGCTCGCATTCTGGAAACTGGCGGCGCGGCAGCACTGACCACCAATGCAATTGCCGCCCGGTCTGGCGTCAGCAACGGCTCGCTCTACCAGTATTACCCGAACAAGCAGGCCATCGTGGCGGCGCTTCTGCAGCGCGAACGGCAGGCGCTGCTTGCGGCGGTGCAGGCGGTCACCAGGGCGGAAGATGTTGCTGCCGCACCGCGGGAGACATTGCAGGCGCTGATCGGCGTCGCAGTTGCGCATCAGTTCACCCGTCCGCGGCTGGCGCTGGAGCTGGAGCACCTCGAGCGGGGGCTGGATCTCGACGACGAGATGGCCGGGCTGGCGGCTGGACTGGCCGCCGAGGCGGAAACCGTGGTGCGGGCCTGCCACCCGGCGCTGGACAGCGCGGCGGCGCGCGATGCGGTCACGCTCTGCCGCGCGCTGGCAAACGCCGCCGCCTTTGAACAGCACAGCACGCCGGAAGCAATTCACGAGCGCGCGGCCTGCGCTGTCTTTGGCTACCTCGACGCCCGCGCCCGGCCAGCCGCCGCCATCCCCGGCAGCGGCTAAGCCTGCCCCGGACAAACGGCCAGACTGCCGCATCTGCACCGGTTAGCGTTGCCAGTGCGCCCCGGCTGTCCTACAGCTTTTGCAAGTGTTTAAAATAGGGAGACCCGCTCATGTCAGATGCTCCGGCCTATGGCTTTGACACCTTGCAGATCCACGCCGGCGCCAAGCCGGACCCGGCCACCGGCGCGCGCCAGACGCCGATCTACCAGACCACATCTTATGTGTTCCGCGACGCCGACCACGCCGCCGCGCTGTTCAACCTTCAGGAAGTGGGCTTCATCTACTCGCGCCTGACCAACCCCACCGTCGCAGTGCTGCAGGAACGCATCGCCACGCTGGAAGGCGGCGTCGGCGCGGTCTGCTGCTCCTCGGGCCATGCGGCGCAGATCATGGCGCTGTTCCCGCTGATGGGGCCGGGCTGCAACGTCATCGCCTCGACGCGGCTTTACGGCGGCACCATCACCCAGTTCAGCCAGACCATCAAACGTTTCGGCTGGTCGGCTAAATTTGTCGACACCGACGATCTGGAGGCGGTGAAGGCCGCAATCGACGAGAACACCCGCGCCGTGTTCTGCGAATCCATCGCCAACCCCGGCGGGTATGTGACCGACATCCCCGCGCTGGCCGGAATTTCCGACGCGGCGGGCATTCCGCTGATCGTCGACAACACCTCGGCAACGCCCTACTTGTGCACCCCGATTGCCCAGGGCGCCACGCTGGTCGTCCATTCCACCACCAAATACCTCACCGGCAACGGCACCGTGACCGGCGGCTGCGTGGTGGACTCGGGCAAGTTCGACTGGTCGGCCAGCGATAAGTTCCCCTCGCTCGCAGCCCCCGAGCCGGCCTATCATGGGCTCAAGTTCCACGAGACCTTCGGGCCGCTGGCCTTCACCTTCCACAGCATCGCCATCGGCCTGCGCGATCTCGGCATGACGATGAACCCGCAGGGCGCGCATTACACGCTGATGGGGATCGAGACGCTGTCGCTGCGGATGCGCAAGCATTGCGAAAACGCCGAAAAGGTGGCGGGCTGGCTGGAGCAAGACGCCCGTGTCGATTATGTCACCTACGCCGGGCTGCCCTCCTCGCCCTATTACGAGCGCGCCAAGGAGCACTACCCCAAGGGCACCGGCGGGCTGTTCACCTTTGCGGTGAAGGGCGGCTACGAGGCCTGCATCAAGCTGGTGGATTCGCTGGAGATCTTCAGCCATGTGGCGAACCTCGGCGACACCCGCTCGCTGATCATCCACTCGGCCTCCACCACCCACCGCCAGCTCACGCCGGAGCAGCAGGAAGCTGCGGGTGCCGGGCCGGGTGTGGTGCGTATCTCGATCGGCATCGAGGATGCGGACGACCTGATCCGCGATCTCGACCAAGCCCTGGCCAAGGCCTGCGGCTGAGCCGCACCCGGTAAAGTCACATATGGCCGGGCGCGCGCGTGCCCGGCCTTTTGTGTTGCCGCAGGCTCTATTCGGCTGCGGGCTCCAGCAGGTCGAAGACCACGGTGACACTGTGGGTGAAGCTCAGCTCGCCCGCCTCCACCGGCATCGCATCCGCCATCGCCATCTCCCGCGCCATCATCGGCCGCCCGCCGCCGCCGCCGTTTTCGCTGATCGAGCGCACCGGCCCCAGCTGCATCTCCGCCGCCTCGGCCAGCTGCCGCGCCTTGCGCATCGCGTCACGCACCGCATCGCCGCGGATCTTGTCCTTCACGGCCGTAGGGTCGCCGACGGCAAAAGTCAAACCCTGGAACTGGTTCGCCCCGGCGCTCAGCACCTCATCCAGCACCGTGCCAAGCCGCTCCAGATCGCGTACCCGCACCAGCAGCGTGTTGGAGGCCTCGAACCCGGTGATCTCCCGCCGGTGGCCCTCGCCCTGGGCGCGGGATTGGCTCCAGACCGGATGCATGGCGATGCTCTGGGTCTGCATGTCCTCCGGCTGAATGCCCGCCAGTTTCAAATCGGCAATCACTGCACTCATCGCGTCCGAGACTGCCGCCATCGCCTCCGCCGCCTCTGCCGCTTCCTCGGTCACGCCCAGCGTGATGGTGGCCAGCTCCGGCGCCACCTGCGCCCGGCTCTCACCCGTCACTGTCACTTGCCGCAGCGGCAGCTCTTCTGCCGAAAGACCGGGCGCGGCCAGGGCCAAGGCAAGGGCGGCGGCCAGAAGTCCTTGTGGTTTCATGCGAAATGCTCCTTCTCAATGCCTCCCCTAGATGGGAGCGGCAAACCCCCGCTTGCAAGATGGCTGGCCCGTCTTTTCCTTTAACTCGGCAGGGAGCTGCTTTAAGGTCTGCCCGCAAGGCCCGGGGCGCGCGGTACAGGCAATGTCAGACCGGCACGGGCGGCAAGGATTTGGATGGTTTGACCGCACTTATGACACCGGGCTTCGCTCTCTTTCTGTATCCCGAAAGCATCACCCTGCGCGCCCGCACCAATGAGAGCGGCTGGCAGGACGTCGGCAGCACGCGTTTTGCGGTGCCGGATCTGCCTGGCGCGCTGGCGGCGCTGCGGGAAAAGGCGCAGGCCGACGGGCCTGACGCCCTGCAGTGTGCATTGGTGCTGCCCGCGGAGATGATCCGCCATCTCACTATCGAAACCGGCGAGGTTGATACCGTCGAACGGCGCGCGCAGGCGGAGAAGGCGCTGGAAGGCGCAACGCCCTATGCGGTGGCGGAGCTGGTCTTCGACATTAGCGCGGAAGGCGCGCTAACCCATATCGCCGCCGCCGCGAAGGAGACGCTGGCCGAGGCCGAGGGCTTTGCCCGCGCCCATGGCTTCACCCCGGTCAGCTTCACTGCCGAAGCGGAAGGCACCGCTTTCAAGCAGCCGCCGGTCTTCGGCCAGTGCAAGGCAGTCGAGGCCGCCGGCCAACGCCCGGCCGCGGACGTGCAGGAGGAGGCACAGGCACTCGAGGCGCCTGCCGCGCGCTCCTCTGACGCCGCTGAACCCGCTGAACCCACTGAACCGGCCGCGGCACAGGAAGCGGAGGCACAGCCCCTGCCGCCTGCCCCGCCCGCACCCGGCGCTGAAGTCACGGACGCGGCCGCGCCGGCGAATGCCGCCGGGCCGGAAGACCCGGCACCTGCGCCGGACGCTGTCCTCACGCCCGCAGCGCAGTCTGACAGCCAGGCCGCAGCGGATCAGGCCAGCCCGGCCCCTGCCGCTGTCCCCGAACCCAATGCGGACCCCGGCTTCACAAGCCGCCGCAGCAAACCCAAGGAGACGCAGGCCCCGGCCCAGCCCGCCGCCCCGCGCAAGGCGGCGGCCGCGCCCGCCATCCCGCCCGCGCCGGAGCTTTCGGCACCGGGCACCGCTCAGGCGCCGTCGGCTCCCGCGCCTGCCGCCATCCCGCCGGCCCCCGGCCTGTCCGCGCCTGTCAAGGCTGCGCGGACCACGCCCCGTCCTGCCCCGGCACAGCCGGCCGCTCCCGCGGCTGCGACGCCGGTGCCGCCGCCTTCCGCAGTTTCCGCGGCGAAACTTTTGCAAGCCCCCAGCGCAAAACCCGCAATGGAAAACACCGCCTCGGAAGCCCGCGCGCCCGCGCAGCCGCTCGCCCGGTTCCTTCCGGCAGCCCTGCGTGGCCTGCCCCGCTCGCGCAGTTTGACGCTGTCCGCGCTGGTGCTGCTGGCGGTCACGGGGGTCTCAGTGATGGCCCTGGTCTCCGGCAGCGGCCCCGAGGAGTCCGCCAGCCGCAGCACCACGCCGGACGCCGGCCCTGCAATGGCAGCGGATGCCGGCAGCAGCCGCCTGTCAGGCGCCAGCGGCGCCGAGGGCGGGGAAGAACCGCCGATTGCCCCGCAGGTGGGCGTTCTGGCCGACCTGCCCGACCCGGGCCTGCGCGAAACGGGCGAGAGTGCGGACGGTGCCGATCCGGACGCGCCGCAGAACGGCGAGCTGGCCTTTGAGGCCGACAGCGTTGAGACCAGCGCCCCGGAAGAGGCTGAAACAGCAGCTGAAGCCAGGGACCCGGAGCAGCTCGCCTTCACCCGCGCCGCGCAATATGCTGCCACCGGCATCTGGCAATCGCCGCCGGAAATCGCCGCCCCCGCCGCCCCCGCGGGCCCCGAGGCAGGCTCTGACGGCATCTTTGTCGCCTCCATCGACAATGGCGAGCTGTCGCAGGACGCCGTGGCGCTGCCGCCGGCGGAGAGCTTTGCCGCCGACACCGCACCGGACTCGCGCGCTTCCCCGGCCGCACCCGGCTCCACCTTCGAACTTGACGCGCGCGGTCTGGTCAAAGCCACGCCCGAGGGCGCTCTGAACCCTGACGGAATCAGAGTCTACCTAGGCCGCCCCAAGGTCGTGCCGCCGCGGACGCCAGACCGCCCCGACCCGGCCTCCGAAGCCGCTGCCGAGACCGCCGCGCGCGACCTTGTGCTGTCGCAAAAACGCCCGCGCGCGCGGCCGGCCGACCTGGCCGAGACGGCCGAACGCGCGCAGCTCGGCGGGTTCAGCCGCGCCGAATTGGCCACGCTGCGCCCGCGCCCGCGCCCTGCCAGCCTGAAACCCGCCAACGAGGACCGGCTGCCCGCCACCGCCCAGGCGGTGCGCAGCTCGCCGGTTCCGCGCGCCCGGCCTGCAAACTTCGCCAACCTGGTCGACCGCGCCCGCCGCAATGCGGCCAACGCCGCCAGCACGGTGCAAGCGGCCGCCGTGCCCGCCGCCGCCGCGGCACCGGCGCCGCGCATCCCCTCCAGCGCCTCGGTTGCCCGCCGCGCCACCACCGGAAACGCCATCAACCTGCGCAAGCTGAACCTGATCGGCGTTTACGGCACGCCCTCCGACCGCCGCGCCCTCGTCCGCCTGCCCTCGGGCCGCTACAAGAAGGTGAAAGTGGGCGACCGCATCGACGGCGGCCGGGTGATCGCGATCGGCGAAAGCCAGCTGCAATACCAGAAGAGCGGCCGCAACCGGACCCTGGAGATGCCGAACAGCTGACCCCGCCCCGCGGCGCTTCCCGCGCGCAGGCGCAACCCGCCAGACCGCAGCAAAAAACCGGACCCGCATCGCAGGCCCGGCCGATCCCGAGGGACATGGCACCGGTTTGGACGGTGCCGGGGATCTCGGCGCTGGGGGACCGAAGGCCGGGGGGGACGTGGCCCCCGGTCCCGGCGCCTAACCCGCCGCCTTACCCGGCGGCTTCGATCTCGCCGTTTTCGATCTGCTCGCGCTCGATCGATTCAAACAGCGCCTTGAAGTTGCCTTCGCCAAAGCCGTCATCGCCCTTGCGCTGAATGAACTCGAAGAAGATCGGCCCGATCACGGTCTTCGAGAAGATTTGCAGCAGGATCCTGGTCTCGCCGCCATCGACCACGCCTTCGCCATCGATCAGGATGCCGTGTTTCTTCATCCGCTCGAGCGGTTCCTCGTGGCCTTGCACGCGCTCATGGCTCATGTCGTAATAGGCTTCCGGCGGCGGCGGCATAAAGGTGATGCCGCGGGCCGAGATCTCGTCGGTCGAATCATAGATGTTCTCGCTGCCCACGGCGATGTGCTGGATGCCCTCGCCCTTGTACTTCTTGAGATAGGCGACGATCTGCCCGGTCTCGCCGCGGTCCTCGTTGATCGGGATGCGGATGCGGCCGCAGGGCGAAGTCAGGGCGCGGCTGAACAGGCCGGTGTACTTGCCCTGGATATCGAAGAAGCGGATCTCCTTGAAGTTGAACAGCTTTTCGTAGAACTTGAACCACTTGTCCATGTTGCCCTTGTAGACATTGTGGGTCAGGTGATCGAGGTAGTAGAAGCCGACGCCGCGCGGCTTGGACTGCTTCAGCCATTCGAACTCCGCGTTATAGGGCGAGGTCTCGTAATACTGGTCGATGAAGTAGATCAGCGAGCCGCCGATACCCTTGATCGCGGGCACGTCCATGGTCTTGCCGGGGCCCTCGTAAGGCTCGGCGCCCTTGGAGACGGCATGGTCGAAGGCTTTCTGCGCATCCGCCACGCGCCAGCCCATAGCCGGGGCGCAGGGGCCGTGCTCGGCCACGAACTGCTCGGCAAAGCTGCCGGGTTCGGCGTTCAGGATGTAGGTGATGTCGCCCTGCTGCCACAGCTCGATACCGGGTTTGTCCTTATGGCGGCCGACCAGCTCATAGCCCATCTTGGTGAACAGGCCGCGCAGCTCCTGCGGCTCGGGGCTGGCGAATTCGACAAACTCGAACCCGTCGGTGCCGGCCGGGTTCTCTTCGGTGATCTCGGATTTCGGGGCGTTGTGCGGGAACGGGCCCATGCTGGTTCTCCTTATGGCCGGGGTCGGCTGGAACAGCCTGCCGGGGTGGCTTTTGCTGCATCGAGAATACCAAATTTCAGATGCAGAGTTTGCGCGTTCTTGCTATTATCCTGCGTGGTTTTCGCGTGTTTCCCGCGTGAAATGGCTAAAAAACGGAGAGTTTCCGCATGCTTGATCCGGCCGATCTGAAGCTCCTCGCCGCTCTGCAGAAAGACGCGCATCTGACTGCGCAGGAACTGGGCGAGCTGCTCAACCTGTCGTCCAGCCAGGCCGGGCGGCGCCGTCAGCGGCTCGAGGCGGAGGGGTATATCACCGGCTATGCCGCGCGGCTCGATCCGGCCCGGCTGGGGTTGTCGGTGCAGGGGTTCATCCAGGTGCATCTCGCCAGCCACGGCCCGGCACAATCGGCGGGCTTTGCCCGGCTGGTCGCCAGCCGTGCTGAAATCACCTCGGCCTGGACGATGACAGGCGAGGCCGATTACCTGCTGCGCGTCTACTGCCCCGGGCTGCAGGCGCTCAATACGCTGATCCATGAAGTCCTGCTGCCGCATCCCGGCGTTGCGCGGGTGCAGAGCCAGATCGTCATGGCGCAGTTAAAACAGGACGGGCCGCTGCCGACTTAACCCTCCGCAAAGATTCCGCCCTTATGAGTGATGGCAAAGAAACTCACACAAGTGGAACGTGCCGTGTCTTTCGTTGACCGCCGAATCGAACAACGTCCATCCAGCGGGGAGGCTCCTTTTGCTCTGAACGAGGTGTTCTTCTCCAGAACAGACTCGCGCGGGGTGATCGAGGCCGGTAACTACGTGTTCCGCCGTGTCGGGGCTTTCGAATGGGAAGAACTCCTTGGTTCGCCGCACAAGGTGATCCGCCACCCCGACATGCCCAAAGGCGTGTTTTCGCTGTTCTGGGACCTCATCCAGAAAGGCGAAACCATCGGCGCCTACGTGAAGAATCGCGCCAAGGACGGGCTGTATTACTGGGTCTTTGCCGTTGTGGTGCCCTGGGGCGACGGTTATCTTTCGGCCCGGGTCAAGCCGACCAGCGCGCTGTTTCCCAAGGTGCGCGATTTCTACGCGCAGCTGCTCAAGCGTGAAAAGGATGAAGGCCTGAAACCAGCCGACAGCGCGGAGGTGATGCTGGATTGGCTGCGCAGCCACGGCTACGAGAGCTACCACCAGTTTGCGGTCGAAGCGCTCAGCCAGGAGCTGGTCTCCCGCGACAAAGGGCTCGGCAACCCGCCGGACGCAAAGATCTCCGACCTGAACCTGATGCTGGAGAACGCCGACAAGCTGGTGGCGGAGACCGAAGGCCTGATCACCGATTTCGACGCCATGCACACGATCCCCCACAATCTGCGGGTGCTTGCGTCGCGGATCGAGCCGTCAGGCGGGCCGGTCACCGTGCTGTCGCAGAATTATGGCTCGATGTCGCGGGAAATGTCGGACTGGTTCGCCGCCCATGTGATGGGCGAAGACAGCAATTTCGCCAAGATCAAATCCTCCGTCAGCGCCAGCCTGTTTGTCGAGGGCATGGCCCGCATCCTCTCCGAGTGCCATGAGCAGCTGAAGAAGGAGCGCCGCGACCTCGGCGGCGTCGACATGGATTCCGAGCGCAAGATCCTTGCCGATATCGTCGGCAGCCAGCTGGAGCGCGCGGCCGCCGGGATCGCGGAGGTGGAGCGGGAGGCGGAACGCATCACGAGCGCCTGCCAGATCATGCACCGCCACTTCCTCGGCCTTAGCTCGACCCGGGTGCTCTTGAAGATCGAAAGCGCGCGGCTGCCGGAATCGGGCGGCACCCTGGCCGACATCATCGACCAGCTCGGCGGCTTCCAGGAGCGGATCTCGCGGCGGCTGGACCGGATCGGCAAGCTCAGCACCGAAATCCGCTTGATGGAGCAGTAAGCCAGCGCGCCCGGCCCAGGCCGGGCACAATACCGCCTGCCGGGCGCGAAGCGCGGCGGGAAAGCCATTGCATTCGCCCCAGCCCGCGCGCGATACCTGTTTTATGGAAGTGTTTCTGTACCAGGCCACAATCTACCTTGCCGCCGCGGTAATCGCGGTGCCGCTGGCGGCACGGCTTGGACTTGGGTCGGTGCTGGGCTATTTGGCGGCGGGCATCGTGATCGGCCCGATCCTGGGCCTGACCGGCGCCGAAACCGAGGACCTGCGCCACTTCGCCGAATTCGGCGTCGTCATGATGCTGTTCCTGATCGGGCTGGAACTCGAGCCGCGCACGCTCTGGGCGATGCGGCACAAGCTTCTGGGACTGGGCGGCATGCAGGTCATCGCCTCCACTCTGGTGCTGATGGGGGCGGCGCTCGTTGCCGGGCAGACCTGGAATGTGAGCCTGGCCATCGGCCTTGCGCTTTCGCTCTCCTCCACCGCCATCGTGCTGCAAACGCTGTCGGAAAAGGGGCTGATGCAGACCGGCGGCGGCCGCTCCTCGTTCTCGGTGCTGCTGACCCAGGACATCGCGGTGATCCCGATCCTGGCGCTGCTGCCGCTTCTGGGCTCGCATGCATTGGCACAGCTGGCCCCGGACGGCTCGATCGCCTTTACCGAGAGCAACGGTCACGGGGGCGGCCACGCATCGCTGTCGCTGGTCGACGGGCTGCCGGGCTGGGCCGTCACCCTGGTCACCATCGGCGCCATTGCCGCGATCATCCTTGCAGGGATCTACCTGACCCGGCCGGTGTTCCGCTTTATCCACGCCGCCAAGCTGCGTGAGATGTACACCGCGCTGGCACTCGTTATCGTGGTCGGCATTTCCTTCCTGATGACGCTGGTGGGCCTGTCGCCCGCGCTCGGCGCCTTCCTCGCCGGGGTGGTGCTCGCCAACTCCGAATTCCGGCACGAGCTGGAAAGCGACCTCAACCCCTTCAAGGGGCTGCTTTTGGGGCTGTTCTTCATCACCGTGGGCGCGGGCATCGACTACCGCCTGTTCCTCGCCGATCCGGCCGACCTCATTGGCCTCGCACTGCTGGTGATCCTGGCCAAGGGGCTGGTCCTGTTCATCACCGGCAAGATCTTCGGCCTGAAGCGGCGCGACCTGTGGCTGTTCACGCTGAGCCTGGCGCAGGCGGGCGAGTTCGGTTTCGTGCTGCTCACCTTCTCTCGCCAGCTGAACGTGGTGCCCGCCGCCCTCTCCGAAAAGCTCCTCTTGGTGATCGCCCTGTCGATGCTGATCACGCCCCTGCTGTTCATCCTCTACGACCAGCTGTCGAAACGCATGGCTGAGGCCCGCCAGGAGCACGAGCCCGACAAGATTGACGAGGAGGGCCCCGTCATCATCGCGGGCATCGGCCGTTTCGGCCAGATCGTGAACCGGCTGGTGCAGGCCAGCGGTTTCAAGACAGTGGTGCTTGATCATGACATGGAGGCGGTGCAGCTGATGCGCCGTTTCGGGGTCAAGAGCTTCCTGGGCGACCCGACCCGGCCCGAGCTGCTGAAAGCCGCGGGCATCGCCAAGGCGCGGGTATTTGTGGTCGCGCTCGACGATCCGGAGCGGGTGGTGCAAATGGTCGCCTCTGTGCGCCGCTCCTACCCGGACCTGCACATCATCGCCCGCGCCAAGGACCGCAACCATGTCTACGAGCTTTACCAGGCGGGCGCCGACGACATTGTGCGCGAGCTGTTCGACAGCTCGGTACGGGCCGGCCGCTACGTGCTGGAGAACATGGGGCTGAGTGAATACGAGGCTGCCCAGGCGGCGCGCACCTTCTACGCCCATGACCGCCAGAACCTGCGCGATCTGGCCGAGCACTGGCTCCCCGGCACCCCGGCAAGCCAGAACCCCGCCTATATTTCCCGGGCGCAGGAGCTGGAGAAAGCGATCGAAAGCGCGATTTTCGAGATGGCGGAGCGCAAGCGCGACCAGCGCGAAAAGAGCACCGACGCGGCGGAATAACCGCGCCGCCCGCCCTCCTTGCGCAGGGGCGGCTCAGCCGTCCGAGACACCCGCCTCGGCAAAGGTCGCCATGCCGCTGTGGCAGGCCACCGCCCCTTTCAGGACCTGGATTGCCAGCGCCGCGCCCGAGGCCTCGCCCAGCCGCAGGCCGAGCGACAGCAGCGGCGCCTTGCCCAGCCGCTCCAGCAACGCCTGATGCGCGAATTCCGCGCTCTGATGCCCGGCCACAGCGTGATCCAGCGCACCGTCAGCGGTCTGCGCCAGGCAGGCGGCGGCGGCGCAGCAGATGAAGCCGTCGAGGATCACCGGAATGCGCAGGCACCGGGCGGCGGCAATGGCGCCTGCCATGGCCGCGATCTCGCGCCCGCCAAGGCAGGCCAGCGCGTCCAGCCCGTCACGGACCGCGTCGCGGTGCAGAGCCACGCCCTCGGCGACCACGCGGGTCTTGGCCGCAAGCCCTGCATCGTCAATACCGGTGCCGCGGCCGGTCCAGTCACTTGCTCCGCCGCCAAACAGCGCACAAGCCAGCGCCGCCGCCGGCGTGGTGTTGCCGATGCCCATCTCGCCCACGACCAGCAGATCGGCGGCGGGGTCGACCGCCTCCCATCCTGTCTGCAAAGCGGCCAGAAGCTCCTCACCGCTCATCGCCGGCGCCTGGGTGAAATCCTGCACCGGGCGCTCCAGCTCCAGCGCATGCACATCGATACGCGCGCCCGCGAGCTTCGCCAGCTGGTTCACCGCCGCGCCGCCATGCCGGAAGTTCATCACCATCTGCGCCGTCACCTCCGGCGGGAAGGCCGAAACGCCCTGCGCGGTGACGCCGTGATTGCCGGCAAAGACAATCACCTGCGGTGCCGCGATCACCGGCCGCGCCGTGCCGCGCCAGCCGCCATACCAGATAGCCAGATCCTCCAGCCGTCCCAGCGCGCCGGGGGGTTTGGTCAGCTGGCCATTGCGCGCAGCCGCCTGCTCCCGGGCCGCAATGTCGGGCTGAGGAGCCTGCGCCAGGGCTGCGCGGAAATCATCAAGGGTGGAAAGCTGTGGCAGCATGGGAAAGCCTCGTTGCATATGCGGTGCGGACGCGGATAAAGCGGAATTGCAAACTGTTTACCCGCTGGCAGCCCTGCTGCAAGCCCCGCAAGAGGCCCGCAAATGCGAAAAAACGACATCTTCCGCCGAGACGTGCTGCTGGCCCTGGTGCTATTGACCCGGCTGCCGCTGCCGCATCTGCCGCCGCATGCCTTCCAGCGCCAGGCGCGCGCCGCCTGGGCCTTCCCGCTGGCGGGGCTCGCGGTGGCGCTGCCCGCAGCACTTCTGGCGGCGCTGGCGCTCACGCTTGGCCTGCCCGGGACGGTAGCGGCGGGGCTCGCGCTCGCGGTGCAGGTGCTGGTGAGCGGCGCCATGCACGAGGACGGGCTTGCCGATACCGCCGACGGGCTCTGGGGCGGGTTCGACCCGACGCGGCGGCTGGAGATCATGAAAGACAGCCGCATCGGCGCTTACGGCGTGATAGCGCTGATCCTGAGCTTTGGCCTGCGCTGGAGCGCCCTGGCCGCGCTGCTGCCCCTCACGGGCCCTTGGGTGCTGCTGGCGCTGGCGATGATGAGCCGGGCGGTGATGCCTGCGCTGATGGCGGCGCTGCCGAATGCGCGCGCAGGCGGGCTGTCGCGCAACGTGGGCCGCCCCCCGGCCCTCACCTGCGGGCTGGGCGCGGCGCTGGCGGTGGCCCTGTCGCTGCCGCTGACCGGCGCCGCCGCCTTTGTCGCAGCCCTCGCGATGGCCGCCGCAGTGACAGGGCTTGGCGCGCTGGCCAAGGCCAAGATCGGCGGCCAGACCGGAGATATTCTCGGCGCCGCGCAACAGGTGGCGGAGATCGCCGGGCTGCTCACCCTCCTCGCCATCTTCAGCTGAGCCGGGGCCAGCCCCTGCCCGCGGGGGGGGGGGCGCGCCAAACCTGGTGCAGGGCAAGGGATCCCGCCAAAACACTTCCCCATCCCCCGGCGCGAACGAGGCCAGCCAAAGCGCCAGCCCGTGTCGGCGGGCAGGCGCCGGCCCGGCGGCTTCGCCGTGTTTCAGGCCTGCTCTTCACCATAACAGCCAACAAAAAGGCCGCACCCTCGCAGGCACGGCCTTTCATTCATGTGACGGGCCGGATCAGGCGGCGCGGGAAGTCAGCACCTCGTCCACCTGCTTGGCCGCGGCAATCTCGTCGTTGCCGGAGACGGCCGCGACTTCGCGGGTCAGCCGTTCCAGCGCGGCCTCGTAGAGCTGGCGCTCGGAGTAGCTCTGCTCGCGCTGATCGTCGGTGCGGTGCAAGTCACGCACCACTTCGGCAATCGAGATCAGGTCGCCGGAATTGATCTTCTGCTCATATTCCTGCGCCCGGCGCGACCACATCGCGCGCTTGACCTTGGCCTTGCCCTTCAGGGTTTTCATCGCCTGGTCGATCACGTCGGGCGTGCTGAGCGAGCGCATCCCCACTTCGGTCGCCTTGTTGGTGGGCACCCGCAGGGTCATCTTGTCCTTTTCAAAGGTGATCACAAAGAGTTCCAGCGCAAAGCCGGCCACTTCCTGCTCCTCGATCGAGATGATCTGGCCGACGCCATGCGCCGGGTAGACCACGTACTCATTGGGGCGGAATTCAGGCTTCTTCGACTTGGTCATACAGGTTTTTCCTCACTCACGGCCGGGGGCTTCCGGCCTTTAAACGGACAAGCGCCGCGCGCCGGGCTGGCCGATTGTGCCGCCGCGCAGGCATCCTTCCGCAGAAATACCGCCCTTAACGCGCACGAAGTCGAGCGCAATTCGGGGCGGGTCCGATCGCTTATGTCGTTTCTGAAAGGCAGTATAACACAAAAAACCGCCCCCCGGAAGGCGGCTGTCCGGGCGGGCCCGGAATTTTGCGCTGCGCTGCAGCGGCTTTTTGCCGCCGCAGCCCGAATAGGGGCCGCGGGACGCGGCTCAGCCGCCTTCGCCCGGGGCTTCGGAGAAGTATTTCTCCATTTTGCCCGCTTCGCCGTCACGCTCCTCAGCCTCCGGCAGCGGATCCTTCTTGGAGACGATCACCGGCCAGACCTCGGCGTATTTGCGGTTGAACTCGACCCACTTGTCCATGTCCGGTTCGGTGTCCGGGCGGATTGCATCGGCGGGGCATTCCGGTTCGCAGACGCCGCAGTCGATGCACTCATCGGGGTGGATCACCAGGGTGTTCTCGCCCTCGTAGAAGCAGTCAACCGGGCAAACCTCGACACAGTCGGTGTATTTGCAGGCGATGCAGTTTTCCGTCACCACATAGGTCATCGTATCGGGTCCCGTATTGCGTTTACGGCCTTTGCTAATCCACTCCGGGCGGGGCTTCAAGCCGTCAAAGGGTATCCTGCTTGCGGGTAAGATCAAGCGCCCTGCGGGCTTTTTTATCCGGACGACCTTTTCCCTCGAATTTCGGGTTGGCAGGAAGTTTCTCCTGCGGTTCCGTCATGTCGAAGTACAGCGCCTGGGCCTCCGGCGCCGGCCCGCGGCGGGTGCCGACCGCCTCCACCCGCACGACGCGGATCACCTTTCCCTGAGCAAAGGTCAGAACGTCGCCGGGGGCGACGTTCTGCGCCGGTTTCAAGGTCTTGGCGCCATTGACCCGCACGTGCCCCGCGCCGACCTGCTTGGCGGCCAGGCTGCGGGTCTTGAAGAACCGCGCCTGCCACAGCCACTTGTCGATGCGGATTTTCGGCGCGGCTTGCGTCATGGCGGGATCAGTCGTCCTGCTTCAGCCCCATAAGTGCCGCGGCAAAGGGGTTGTCGGGATCGATCTGCTTTTCCTTCTTGGACGGGCGCGCGGAATAGGACTTGCCGCCCTGCTTGGGCGGGCGCGGGCCGCCCTTCTTGCCGGGACGGCCGCCACCCTCACCGCCGCCCTTGGGGCCGCGGGGACGGCCCTTGCCGCCGCCCTTGCCATCCTGCTGGGCGCGCCGGTTCTGGCCGCGGGTGCCGCCGCCCTGACGGGTGCGGCCCCAGGTGAAGGTGTAGAAGACCTCAAGCTCCGGCTCCTCGACGCGGGCATCCGCCGCCTCGCCCACCGGCATTTCCTCGGCCGGGGTTTCCGGGACCGGGTCTTCGGGCACCGGCTCGGCCGGGATTTCGCCGATGGGGGCAATGCCTTCGTCGGGAATATCCGCCACATCCGCAGGCACATCGGCGGGCCGGTCCGCGGCAGCGTCCAGCGGCGCGCCCTCGCCCGGTTCTGCCGGAGCGGCAGCAGGCGTGTTCTCAACTTCCGCCGCCACGTCCATCACCGGCACGTCGGCCTCAGGCACAGCCTCCGGGGTGCCGGTTTCGGCCACCACCTCATCGGCGGGCTTCACCTTCGCGCGCTCGCCCTTTTCGGCGCTGTAGCCAAGGCCCTGCATCAGGCCCGCGAACTGCTCCAGCGTCATGCCGGTGATCGACAGCATGTCGGCCTTGGCCTCAAAGCCGCCGCGGCTGTCCTCGGCGCGCAGCATGTCGGCAAGCCGCTCCAGCATGTCGATGCGGATCATCCGCTCGCCTGCGGCGCGGTAGCCGGACATGGTATCATAGCCCTCTGGCGCATCCTGAGCGGCGGGCACGGTCACGAGGCCCGGCGGCGGCGCTTCGGGGAAGTCCTGCAGGCCCTTGGCCAGCGACCACAGTACCAGCCGCAGCCGGGTCGGCGCGGGCTTCAGCAGAAGCGGCATGAAAATGGTGAACTGGCCGAAGCGGATGCCATGCTTGCGCAGCGCGCCGCGGGCATCCTGATCAAGATCCTTGACCTCCTGCGCGACGTCCTGGCGCGGCAGCACACCCAGAGCCTCCACCATGCGGAAGGCAAAGCCGCGCGCAAGGCCGGTCAGGGCCTCGTCGTTCTGCAGGTTCAGAAGCGGCTCGAACTGCGCGCTGATCTTGCGGCTGATGAAATGCTGCAGGCGGCGCTCCACCTTCTGCGCCACGTCCGGCCCTGCGGCCTCGTCCACGAATACCTCGATCTGCGGGTTCAGCGCATCGGCGCCGGCAACCAGCTTGCCGATGGCGCTATCGCCCCACATCAGGCCGCCCTGTTCGGTAAAGTCAATTTCGGTATCGGGCGCATTGTAGAAGCGGTCCGCGCGCAGATGGAAATGCGGCGCCAGCGCTTGCAGCGAGGCCGCTTTCAAGGCCTTAGCCTCGGCACCCTGCGCGCTCTTGTCCGGGCTGAACCGGAACCCTTCCAGACGGCCGACGAATTCGCCTTCGACGGTCACTTCACCCTTGTCATTCACTTCGGCCAAAAGGGCCTCCTTCTGTTTGAGCCGGCGCAGGAGCACGGATGTGCGCCGGTCCACAAATCTTTGAGTCAAGCGCTCGTGCAGCGCATCTGACAACCTGTCTTCTACCGCGCGAGTCTCGCCGCGCCAATGGCTTTCGTCACGCAGCCAGCCATTCCTTTGCGCGACATATGTCCACGTGCGGATGTAGGCGAGCCGTTTGGAGAGCGCATCGATGTTGCCGTCGGTCCGGTCGATTCGCTTGATCTGGCGGGCAAACCAGTCCTCGGGCACCACACCGCCGCCGTGCAGATGCTCGAAAATAACGCCCAGAAGCGAGGAATGTTCCGCATGGCTGATGCCGCGGAAATCGGGGATTCGGCAGACGTCCCACAACAGCCGCACGGATTGCGCGTTGGTGGTGCGGGCGGTGATGCCGGGTTCGCGCGACAGCATCTTCAGCGCGCCAAGGTCGTCCGCCTCGCGAGCCTTCACCAGATGCTCGCTCGACGGGCTCGATTCGAGGGACGCAATCAGCGCCTCCACGGTGCCGAAGCGCAGGTCGGCGGAGCGCCAGTTGAGCTTCTTCGAGGGGGTGAAGCGGTGCTCCATAATCGCCTGCGCGGTGCCCTCGTCCAGGGGCCGCGCATCGCCGGTGACGCCAAAGCTGCCGTGGCTCATGCCGCGGCCCGCGCGACCCGCGATCTGGGCCAGCTCGTTCGGCGCCAGCTCGCGCATCCGGCGGCCGTCGAACTTCGAGGTGGCGGAAAACGCCACGTGGTCGATGTCGAGGTTCAGCCCCATGCCGATGGCATCGGTCGCCACCAGATAGTCGACCTCGCCATTCTGATAGAGCGCCACCTGGGCGTTGCGGGTGCGCGGCGACAAAGCCCCCATCACCACCGCAGCACCGCCTTTCTGGCGGCGGATCAGCTCGGCGATGGCGTAGACGTTGTCGACCGAGAATCCAACGATGGCGGAGCGCGGCGGCATCCGGCTGATCTTCTTCGACCCCGCATAGACCAGGTCCGACATCCGCTCGCGCTGCATGAACTCGACCCCCGGCACCAGCGCCGCAATCGGCCCGCGCATAGTGCCGGCACCCAGAAACAGCGTCTCATGCGTGCCGCGCGCCCTCAGCAGCCGGTCGGTGAAGACATGGCCGCGCTCGGGGTCGGCGCAGAGCTGGACCTCGTCCACCGCCAGGAAGTCGCAGCCCATGCCCTCGGGCATCGCCTCCACCGTGCAGATCCAGTATTGCGCCCGCGGCGGCACGATGCGCTCCTCGCCGGTGACCAGCGCCACCACCGAGGGCCCGCGCGCCGCTGCCACCTTGTCATAGACCTCCCGCGCCAAGAGACGCAGCGGGAATCCCATCACCCCGGTGCGGTAGCCCAGCATGCGGTCGATTGCGTAATGGGTTTTGCCTGTATTGGTCGGGCCCAGCACGGCCACGATCCGGGATGTGCTTGCCATCGCGTCAGCCCCCGCCCCAGCCGGGGCCTAGAGTTCCCTGCCCTCGATCAAGGGCTTCAGTCGGTTCAGCGCGGTGGTTACTTCCTTGTGGTGCGGATGTATAGCCTTGGCCCGCAAATAGGCCTGATAGGCGCGGGCGGGACTGCCGAAGTGTTCCAGCAGCGCACCAAGCGCATAGATCGCCTCGTAGTCCTGCGGATTGAGCGCCAGCGCACGCTCCAGGTCGGCCACCGCTGGCCCGTAGCGGCCCTGCGCGTGATAGGCACGGGCGCGGGCGTGCCAGCCGCGGGCGAAGGCCGGCGCATGATCGGTCAGCGCGGTCAGATGCTCCACCGCCTCCCCCAGGCTGCCGCGCTCCAAGGCATCACGGCCGCGCCGCAGCAATAGGTCCATCGCCGGAGAGCCGCTGCGCGACCACAGCGCCTGCAGCTCGCGGTCGATTGCCGCAGCCGTGACAGAATCGCTTTCGGCCAGTTCCGCGAGCAGCGCCGTTTCGCTAAGCTCCTGCGCATGGCCCGGCCCCGGCGAGGGCGCCGCAGCGGCCAGCAGCGTTGCCGCCACGATAGCTTTGAGATTTGCACGGATTGCCCTCATGATGCCCCCCAGTGTAATCCCGCCCGCAGCATTTTCCAGAGCGGGAAGCCAAAGCTTCACAGGAAAGTGCAGATTGCGCGCGCAACCGATCGAGGATGAGACATGAGCGTGACACTGGAACAGGCCGCGGCCGCCCTGAACGAAAAGCTGGACGGCGAGGCGTTTGATTCGTCTGCCAAATTTGAGATCGAGGATCTGGGCACCATCGTGCTGGACAGCACCGGCGCCCGCGTCGCCGACGAGGAGACCGAGGTCACCATGAAAGCCGATGCCGAAACTTTCCAGGCCATCCTCGCAGGCGAGCTGAACCCGACCGCCGCCTTCATGTCCGGCAAGCTCTCCATCGACGGCGACATGGGCACCGCAATGAAACTGGCGGCGGTCCTGTCCTGATGGACGGCGCCCCGATGGAGCTGCAGCCCGCCCCCTTCTATGCGGAGATCGCAAACGGGCCTGCGGGCGGTGCCGCCCATTGGGTCAAGACCAGCGATGGCCTGCGCGTCCGTGCGGGCCATTGGCGCCCCGAAGGAGCCGGCACGGAGAAAGGCACCGTGCTGCTGTTTCCCGGGCGCACCGAATATATCGAGAAATACGGCCCCCTTGCGCGCGACCTTGCGGCGCGCGGCTATGCGACGCTCACGGTCGACTGGCGCGGCCAGGGGCTGGCGGCGCGGATGCTGAAGGAGGCCCGCCTCGGCCATGTGGCCGATTTTGCCGACTACCAGAAGGACGTCGCCGCCCTCACCGCACTGGCGGAACAGCTGGAGCTGCCAAAACCCTGGTTCCTCATCGGCCACTCCATGGGCGGTGCCATCGGCCTGCGGTCGCTGCTCCAAGGGCTGGAGGTCAACGCCTGCTGCTTCACCGGCCCGATGTGGGGCATCCAGATCCCGCGGGGCTTGCGCCCGCTCGCGCGTTTCCTTGGCAGCTTCGGCCCCCGGCTTGGGCTTGGCGGCCGGCTGGTGCCTACCACCTCGCTCGAACAATACGTGCTGATGAGCCCGTTTGAGGGCAACATGCTCACCTCCGATGCGGACATGTACCGGATGATGCAGGACCAGCTTGCCGCCCAGCCCGAGCTGGCGCTTGGCGGCCCCACGGTGCATTGGCTGGCGCAGGGCATGAACGAGTGCGCCCGGCTCGCGCGGGAAGCCTCGCCCGCCCTGCCCTGTCTCACCTTCCTCGGCACCGAGGAGCAGATCGTCAACACGGACGCCATCCACGACCGCATGAGCCGCTGGCCTGGCGGCGAGCTGGAACTGGTGCCGGGCGGCCGCCACGAAGTGCTGATGGAGAGGCCCGAAATCCGCGCCCATGTGATGGACCGCATCGAACGGCTGTTCGCGCAATACGGCAGCTGAGCCGCCCGCCGCCCCTGCCCCGCCATCGAAAAACCGCGCAGCAGGCGCGCCGCTTGTGATCCCGCCGGCGCCCGCTTAGATGTGGAGCCAGAGCATTTCATTCCCAAGGAGCCCCCATGTTCCAACTTCCCTTCCCCGTCCGCGACGCCAACGCCTCTGCCGGCTCTGACGGCCTCGGCAATCTGCCGGAGTGGGATCTGAGCGATCTCTACACCGGCGAAGACGCCCCCGAACTGGCCCGCGACCTGGATTGGCTGGAACAGGAATGTGCCGCCTTCGCCGCCGACTACGAAGGCAAGCTGGCCGGTCTGGACGCCGCGGGTCTGCTCGAATGCGTGCAGCGCAACGAGAAGATCAACCAGGTCGCCGGGCGCCTGATGTCCTTTGCCGGCCTGCGCTACTACCAGCTGACCACGGATTCGGGCCGCGCCAAGTTCCTCTCCGATTGCCAGGAGAAGGTGACCAATTTCACCACCCCGCTGGTGTTCTTCACGCTGGAGATCAACCGCATCGGGGAAGCCGCCCTGCAGGCGCATTTCGACGCCAATGCCGAGCTTGCCCGCTACGCCCCCGTCTTCCGCCGCATCCGCGCGATGAAACCCTATCAGCTCTCGGACGAGCTGGAGAAGTTCCTGCACGATCTCGGTGTCGTGGGCGATGCCTGGGAGCGGCTGTTCGACGAGACTATCGCCGCCCTCAGTTTCACCGTCGACGGCGAGGAGCTGAACATCGAAGGCACGCTGAACCTCCTGACCGAGCAGGCCCGCAGCAAGCGCGAGGCGGCGGCACGGGAACTGGCCAATGTCTTCCAGGACAACATCAAGACCTTCGCCCGCGTCCACAACACGCAAGCGAAAGAAAAAGAAATCGTCGACCGCTGGCGCGGCATGCCCAGCCCGCAGACCGGCCGCCACCTCTCCAACGACGTGGAGCCCGAGGTGGTCGAGGCGCTGCGCAAAGCCGTGGTCGCCGCCTACCCCAAGCTCAGCCACCGCTATTACGAGCTGAAGCGCAAATGGCTCGGCCTCGACCGCATGCAGGTCTGGGACCGCAACGCGCCGCTGCCGATGGAAACCACCCGAACCGTGGGCTGGGACGAGGCGCAGAAGACGGTGATGGAGGCCTATAGCGCCTTCGATCCGCGCATGGGCGAGCTGGCCGCGCCGTTCTTCGGCAAGGGCTGGATCGACGCGGGCGTGAAGCCGGGCAAGGCGCCGGGCGCCTTTGCGCATCCCACCGTCACCAACGTGCACCCCTATGTGATGCTGAACTACCTCGGCAAACCGCGCGACGTGATGACGCTGGCGCATGAGCTCGGCCACGGCGTGCACCAGGTGCTGGCGGCGGACCAGGGCGAGATGCTCTCCTCCACCCCGCTGACGCTGGCGGAAACCGCAAGCGTGTTCGGCGAGATGCTGACCTTCCGCAAGATGCTGGAGCGCGCCAAGGACCAGAACGAGCGCAAGGTGCTGCTGGCGGGCAAGGTCGAGGACATGATCAACACGGTCGTGCGCCAGATCGCCTTCTACGACTTCGAATGCAAACTGCACGAGGCGCGCCGCGGCGGCGAGCTGACCCCGGATGACATCAACGCGCTGTGGATGTCGGTGCAGGCGGAATCACTCGGCCCCGCCTTCGACTTCATGGACGGCTACGAGACATTCTGGGCCTATATCCCGCATTTCGTGCATTCGCCCTTCTACGTCTACGCCTATGCCTTCGGCGACGGACTGGTGAACGCGCTCTACTCGGTCTACGAGTCCGGCGCCGAAGGGTTTGAGGACAAGTATTTCGAGATGCTGAAGGCCGGCGGCTCCAAGCACCACAAGGAGCTGCTCGCCCCCTTCGGCCTTGACGCGTCGGACCCGAAGTTCTGGGACAAGGGGCTCAGCATGATCTCCGGCCTGATCGACGAACTGGAAGCGATGGAGGGGTGATCCCCGATGGGGCGGCGCCTCCGGTGCCGCCCCGGACCGGCCCGCCTGCACGGGGTCCGACGGAGGCTCAGGTGACTGCGAAGCAAACCCTGAAGGAACGGTTCCGCCCGGTGTTTGCCTGGGTGCGCCGCAACATTCCGCGCGGCCTGCGGCTGGTTGTCGGTCTCTTGCTGATCCTCGGCGGACTGTTGGGATTTCTGCCCATTCTCGGCTTCTGGATGATCCCGCTGGGCATCATGATTGCAGCCATGGACGTCCGCCTCTACCGCCGCCTGCGCGAACGGCGGCGGCGCAGGCCGAAATAACCCTACTACTTCAGCTGGCTGTCCTTGGAGCCGCGCCGGTTGAAACCGCCGCGCGCCTTGTAGGTGCCGTCGCGCTCCTGCTGGCAGTCGATGCAGAGCTTCACGCCGGGAATCGCCTTGCGCCGCGCCTCCGGGATCGGCTCTTCACAGTCGGCGCAGTGGGTGCGGCTTTCGCCCACGGGGCGCTTCTGCGCCTTCATCCGCGCCAGCTCGTCATTGATCGAGGCCTCGATCTGCTCATTCACCGCGCCATCCTGCGCCCATCCGCCAGCCATCCTGCATCCTCCCTTGGCTACAGGCTTCAAATCTAGGCAACCCCGTGCCGTCTGGCCAGTCCCGGCAACCCGTCCCGCCTCCCCATCCCAGCACGATTTCCTGAGAAAATATGTCAACTATCTGAAATTATTCACTTTTTTCTTGACCAGAATCCGCCAGCCCGATAGCAAGCTCTCAGCACCAGCAAGCCAGTCCCGGCGGCCGCAATCTGCCAGCCCTCCCGCCATGCCTCCCGGCCAGCCAGACCGCAAGCGCCGCCAGCCACCGGACCGGGACACGCTAGCCAGACGCGCCCATACACGCCATCGGCCCGCAGGCCCTTCGTCCGCCAGCCAAAACGGCGAGTTGTCAGACGCTGGCCCGGAACCGCGATCAACCGTCGTGCTGCCCGCGCAAACAGCTGCCAGATACCGGCCGCAAGCTGCTCGCCCTCCCGCTACGCCTCCCGGCCAGCCAGACCGCCAGTGCCGCCAGCCACCTCTTCCGGAAACGCCCGCCAGCCGCAGCGCCGCAAGCCAGCTTCCGGAGACCAGCCCGACTCCAGCGCAAACAAAAAAGGCGGTGCCGCACAGGCCCGCCTTTTCTTCCCTTCAAATGCCCCGCCGCGCTCAGACCGTGGCCATCATGCCCCGCTCGCGCGCGAGGTCGCGCATCTTCTTCTGCAGCTTCTCGAACGCCCGCACCTCAATCTGGCGGATGCGCTCGCGGCTGACGTCATATTGCGTGCTCAGCTCCTCCAGCGTCTTCGGCTGGTCGGCCAGGCGGCGCTGGGTCAGGATGTCCTTCTCGCGGTCGTTCAGAACGTCCAGCGCCTCGGCCAGAAGCTCGCGGCGGGCTTCCAGCTCGTCGCGCGCCTCATAGTCGCCGGCCTGGTCGGCATCCTCGTCCTCCAGCCAGTCCTGCCACTGCATCGTGCCCTCGCCCTCGCTGCCGACGGTGGCATTGAGCGAGGCATCGCCGCCCGACATGCGGCGGTTCATCGAGATCACCTCGTCCTCGGTCACGCCGAGATCCTTGGCGATCCGCTTGACGCTGTCCGGGTGCAGGTCGCCTTCTTCCAGCGCGCCGATGCGGGCCTTGGCCTTGCGCAGGTTGAAGAACAGCTTTTTCTGCGCCGAGGTCGTGCCCAGCTTGACCAGCGACCAGGAGCGCAGGATGTACTCCTGGATCGAGGCGCGGATCCACCACATGGCATAGGTCGCAAGCCGGAAACCCTTTTCCGGGTCGAAGCGCTTCACCGCCTGCATCAGCCCGACGTTGGCCTCCGAGATCACCTCAGCCTGCGGCAGGCCGTAGCCGCGGTAACCCATGGCAATTTTCGCCGCCAGGCGCAGGTGCGAGGTCACCATCTTGTGTGCAGACTCGGTGTCTTGTTCCTCAACCCACCGCTTGGCCAGCATGTATTCCTCTTCCGGCTCCAGCAGCGGAAACTTGCGGATCTCCTGAAGATACCGGTTCAAGCCACCTTCCGGTGACGGCGCAGGCAGGTTCGCGAAATTTGCCATTCTATATGCCCCTCCAAATGTATAAGGACTTAACATTAGCGCATATGGGTTAGCGCTAAAGCCTCTTCAAGGACGACGTGTGACATAGCCCTACGGTAGACGCAGGCGGCGGGTCTGTGAATTGCATCACAGGCCGGAAGCGGGTGCTTTGTGGCAGATTAACTCCGCAAGGCGGCAATCAGTTCCGCCAGGTCTTGCGGAAGCGGCGCCTCGAACCTAAGGGCCGCACCGGTAACCGGGTGGGTAAAGCCCAGAACCGCGGCGTGCAGCGCCTGGCGCGGGAAGCTCTGAACAGCCTGCAACCCCGCGCCGCTCAAGGCTTTTTGCGGCAGCTTGCGGCGGCCGCCATAAGTGGGATCGCCAATCAGCGCGTGGCCTGCATGTGCCATGTGGACGCGGATCTGATGGGTGCGCCCGGTCTCCAGCCAGCACTCGATCCGCGCCGCACAGGCGGGGCTGCCGAAGCTTTCACAAATGCGTGCCCGCGTGACCGCATGGCGGCCGCCCTGGAACAGCACCGCCTGACGCTGGCGGTCGGTCCTGTGGCGCGCCAGCTGGGTGGTGAGCTTGAGAATGTTGCCCGCCTCGAAACTCGCGCCCTTTACCCCGCGCAGCCGCGGGTCGTTGCCATCCGGCACCCCGTAGCAGACCGCCTGATAATAGCGCTCCACCGTGTGTTTCTCGAACTGCTCCGCCAGCCCCTGATGCGCGGCGTCGGATTTTGCCACCACCAAGAGGCCGCTGGTGTCCTTGTCGATCCGGTGCACGATACCGGGCCGCTTGACGCCGCCCACGCCCGATAGGTTACCGCCAAAATGATGCAGCAGCGCATTGACGAGCGTGCCCGAGGGCGAGCCCGGCGCCGGATGCACCACCATGCCCGCAGGCTTGTTGATCACGATCAGGTCATCGTCTTCGAAGATGATCTCCAGCGGAATGTCCTCGGGGCCGATATGGCTGTCTTCGGGCTCCTCCACATCGATCGCGATCTGCGCCCCGGCTGCAACCCGCGCCTTCACGTCCTTTTCCACCGCGCCATCGACGCTCAGCGCGCCCTCCGCGATCAGCCGCACCAGCCGGCTGCGCGACAACGACGCCTCCTCTGGCACATCGCGCGAAACCGCTTTATCAAGCCGGTTAGGCGGGTTCTCCGCGATGACAAACTCAATCCGGCGGCTGCCCATGACTGATCCTTCCGAGAGCGACATTCAACAGGAACCGCCGCAGATCAGGTTCCTGCGGCGGCTGGTGACCACGCTGACCGTGGTGATGATTGGCGGGCTTTTAGTGGTAATTGCCCTGCTTGTCATCCGCTTGTCGGGCGAGGATCTGGCACTGCCTGCGGAAATCGCCCTGCCGGAGGGCGTGACCGCCGAGGCCGTGACCCTGGGGCGCGGCTGGATCGCGGTGGTGAGCGGTGACGGCAGGATCCTGATCTTCGACCGCGAAACGGGCGCCCTGAAGCAGGAAGTCGAGATCTCCGACTGACCGAAGCCGCAAGGCCTGCGGCTGATTCCCTGCCTGATTCCCTGTTGGCCGAATGCCTTGCAGGCCCTGCGGAGGCGCTGCTCTGCGATAATTTTTGCGCGCCCTTTGCGCGGCTTACCGCTGATCGCGCGTGGCGCGATACAGCGTTGTTGCCCGGTGAACGGCCTTTAACTAAGCTTTAACTGTACGAGTTAAAAAGGTTGTTTTTCAATGCGTAGCAATATCTTGCGCCTCGCCGGGCTGGCCATTGCCATGGCTGTCCCGGCCTCTTCCGCACTGGCTCAAAGCGCGGCCCAGGCTCTGGCCGACGCCAACAGCCGGGCGACCTGCGGCACCGGCACGGCGGTCTCCGCAGAGTATCTGCCAAGCGGTGCGCTTAGCGTGACCTGCCGCTCGGCACCCCCGGGCCTGCCGGACACCGGGCTTGCCCCCGAAGAGACCGCGGCGGGCGTGCTGGCAGCAGCAGCCGTACTGGCCATTATCGCCAATGACGACGGCGGCGCGGCCGGCACAACCACGACGACTACGACAACCACGACACCCGGCGGGGACTGACCCCGGCGGCGCAGCGAAGGACCGGCCCTGGACGTCAGCCCGGCCCCGGGAGGACGTCAGGCGCCAGGGCGGCCCGCCCGCATCACCCGCGCAGCGCTTCGCGGGTGATGCGGGTTTTTTTACCGGTGCCGCTGCTTTTGGTGCCGCTGCGCCGTGCCGGCAGGCGCCGGCCCATCGCGAAACGGCGTTTCGGGCCTCCAGCGCCGGACAAGTCCGCCCGGCCGCCGCGCATCACCGGCGCGCACCCACACGGCGGCGATTTGGTCCAGGCGGGGCGCTCCGTGGAAAGGGAGAACGGTTTGGCGGGGAAAACTTCCAGTCACACCCGTTCGAATTGCCCCCGCACGTGCCGGCGGCGCCCGGCTTGGCGCCAAGAGGTAAATGGCAGCTTCGGCGGATGGCAGTTTCGTTCGCGCCGTAGACCCACGCCACCCCGGTCTCGCGTCTGCCAGCAGGAGCGAAACCGGCATGCCCACAGCCAGACGCCGCGAAGCCACAAACGCGCTGCGTTTCTCTATGCGCTCACTGTGTCGGGGAGATGGTACCGCCTCCCCGGCTTGAACGGGGGACCTCTGGATCCACAATCCAGCGCTCTAACCAACTGAGCTAAGGCGGCACTGTGGGGGCATTTATAGCACACCCCGGAGGAGCGCAAGAGCGTTTTTGAAGGTTTTTCAACACCGCCAGCAAATTGCCCGGCGGCAGGCAGAAGACCATGGCGCCGCGCCGGGCAAGGCACTGCCGCGCCCCATAGGATCGCTGCGCAACAGGTTGCAATCGCGCGGCTTTCCCTGACCGGCAGGATTTTTTAGGGCAGCGCCTGCCGCCTTTCCCGGCAGGTTCAATCCCCATCCGGGCGCAGCTCCAGCCGCCAGGTCTGCTCGACCAGATCCTGGCCGTAATTGCGCACCGGCCGCGTCCCGGTCATCTGCCAGCCAAAGGCCTGGTAGAGCGCCTGGGCGCTGCGGTGGCTTTCATGCGTGTGCAGCACCATCGCGCCATAGCCCGCGGACCTGGCAAAGCCCACGCATTCGCGCAGCAGCCGCTTGCCCAGCCCCTGACCGCGCGCCTTGGGGGTCAGCAGAAACAGCCGCAGCCGGGCGGTCTCCGGGCTCTCTTTCACACAGAAGATCGTGCCCAGCCGCTCGGCCCCGCTCACCGCCACCCAGCCGCGCTCGCAGGCCGGGTCGTGGCTGGCGCAGAAGCGCTGCAGGATCTCCGCCACCAGCACCCCGAAGGATGCGTCGAACCCGGCTTCGCGGGCATAAAGATCCTGATGCCGGGCCACCACCCACTGCAGGTCACTCGGAACGAATCGGCGCAAGCTCACATCCACCATGCGCCATCATAACCGCAACATCGCTTGCGTTTCAGCCAGGAGCGGGCTAGCACCGGCCCCTATCCGCCGGTCCGCCGCGGACTGCCATAGGAGTGCAAGATGAGCATCAATACCGAACGCGATGTCGAGGCAAACCTGCAAATCGGCCCCACCGACCAGGGCATGGTGCGGATCTTTGTCGAAGCCGGCGGGCAGGAGATTCCGATGGATTTTGACCCCGAGGAAGCTGAAGAAATCGCCGCCGAGATCCTCGCCGCCGCCCAAGCCGCGCGCAGCGTCAAAACCTGATTTCAGCTGCCGGGCGGAAACGCCGGAACGCCGTTGCGTCCGCCCGCAGCACCGCCCCAGCGCGCCGCAGGCGCGCTGCCCGGCCCAAGGCCGCACAAGGCGGTCCGGCGCAGCCGGGCAGCCGCGGGCGCGGGAGCGCCCCCCGCCGTCAGCGCATCATTCCCCGTCAAAATGCCCGGGCGAAGCCGCCAGACCCCCATCCAATCCCACCGGCGGATCGCGCACCGCCTGCAGCCGCCGCGCCGCATCCATCGCGAACTTCTGCGTCAGCTTCTTGCGGCGCGCAGAGGGCAGCTTGTCCTCCGGCGCCATGCGGATGATCTCGCCATCATAGGCATCGGCATAGATCAGTCCGGTGCCCTCCGGCAGCAGATCGACCGGGAAATCCATGTCCACCGCCCAGAAATAGCGGTCGCACCACGCCAGATAGCCCTGCCACTTGCCGTCCGACCGAAAGTCGGCGCGGCTGGACTTGCATTCCACCACCCACAGCTCGCCCCTTGGGCCAAGCCCCATCACATCCACCCGCAGCCCGCGGGCGGGCACAAATTCCTCCAGCGGCGCGAATCCAAGGCCCCGCAGGCAGCGGGACACGCCGCGGGCCAGCTTCCGGCCCGGCTGCATCTGATCGGTCATGGCGCCAATGTGAACAATCCGCGAACAAAAGGCAATCCCGCGCGCCGCAGGCCCCACCCCGGAGGCCCGTCCAAACGCTGCAAATTTCCCTCCCTGCCGGGGTTGAAACAGTTTGCCCGGAGGACTACCTAGGCCATGGCGGGCTCTGCCCTTCGCGTGACAGGCAGCATTCCAGTGGCCTTAAGCAATTCCGAGGGAGCTGGCTCTGGCTGGACCCTGGTTCAGTTACCTGGCGCCCACCTGTACATACAGGTCCTCGGGAATCAACGCCGCACGGTTGACTGGTGGTCCCGCCGCTTCCCCCTCCCCGAAACCGCATCCGGCTTGCCGCACCGAGTCGCGGTCATGGCCACGCGGCATGAAAAACCGCGCCCTCCCAACGGAAAGCGCGGCGCATTGCATGTTCATCCGCATAACGCCCGGGCCGGGTGCCCCGGCTGCCGTTAACGGCGCAGGCGGAGCTGCTGCTCCTGGCGCGAGGGCGATGCGGCGCGCACCCGCACGGCTTGCGCGCGCTGCATCCGCACCGGAGTGCCGCCACGCGGCCCCTTGTCCTTTTCCGCCATCGCCATCACCGCCCAGCCGAACTGCACGCCGGCAAATACGATGCCATGCATGAACCACAACAGGAACACCGCCAGCACCCCGCTGCTGGAGCCCGACACCAGCGACCACAGGTTCATCACGTCGAACCACAACAGCATCGCCACGAAACCGGCCGCAATGGCAAAGCCGGCCAGTACGTTGCGGATGTACATTTTCACCAGTTCAGGCATGTCGTCCTCCAGTATTGCCTTTCGAGGTTAGCAGCCTTTCCGGCGCCGTCCAGAGCTTCCGGATGCGATAGGCGGAAATTGCCGCAGGCTTTGCGCAGCCCCGCACCCGAAGACGAAAAAGGCGCGCCACGAGGGCGCGCCTTTTTCATTTCGTAGTGCAGTTGAGCGATACCAAGGCTTGGAGTGCGATGACCGCTCCGAGCCCAGACTGCAGAATGCTGCGGAAGACATGCGCTGGTAAGATACGCGCACAGCTGCCATTGGCCGAAGTGGCAGTCGGCCCATTCCTGCCGTTGATTATCCTATGAGTTGCTGCACTGCGGCTTCCCCAGACCAGCCGTTTGGCCAACGCGCAGCATCCAAGCTGCATCTTCCGACGCCGCAGTACACACATTTTGTCCGCAAGAGTTTCAGCTGGCCACTATTCACAGTTAAGAAGGCAGGCCCACAGGATCAGGAAGTGTTTTCTTTCCTTTGCCGTGCATCCATCCGCAACGCGGCAAGCAGATCATGAAAGCGGTCGCCTTGAACGAGCACATGGTCCCGCATAGCCTTGTCAGCGGCTTGATCGTCGCCGCTGCGAATGGCTGCAACTACCGCATCGTGCTCATGGAACGATCGCTTCACCCGGTTACGGACTTGCAGTTGAATGCGGCGGTACGGTTGAAGCAATGAGTGCAGGCGCGTCGCCTCCTGCTCTATGAAGGCATTGTGAGTAGCCCGGTAGATGCAGGCGTGGAAGGTGGAGTTTTCCGCATAATAGTCGTCAAACCTCTCTTCCTCAGCCAGCTGGCGGCAGGACTCGTGCCGCGCCTCCAGCTCTGCCAGCTCTTCATCCGTGATCCGCCTCGCGGCAAGCCGGGCGCAGGTGGCCTCCAGCTCAGCCATTGCTTCGAACCGCTCGGCAAGCTCCTCCACGCTCCACTCAGTTACAAAAGTGCCCTGTTTGGAATGGATCCGGACCAGACCTGACGCTTCAAGCTGCTGGAGAGCATCGCGGATCGGGGTGCGGGAACATTCGAACTCCTGTGCCAGTGCTTCGGGGTCAATCCGCATGCCTGGTGCGAATCGGCCATTGACGATGGCGTTTTCGAGCGCCTCGCGGATACGGACTGTATTTGAATTTCGAGCCATGCACGGCGCTCCCCTGAAATCCTGCAAGGAATATAGAAGCTTGAGCACGATTAATCCACACGACACCGTGTTATATATAACAAAACGGTATTGATGTATAAGAAAGGGGAAAAATAGGGAGGAGAGGTGATGACCGGGCCGAATATCAAGTTGCTAAGTGACCTTTTGCAGAGCATCGGAGACCGCATGCGTTCGAAGACCGCTGCGCCAGCGTCATCGCAACCTGCTGCGCAACGGCTTGCCAGCGGCTGCGCCGAACTGATGCGGAAAGGCGGCGAAGCTTCACGGATCGCTGTGGCAGAACAGGCGCTGGCCGCCTATGGCGAGCTGCATGATGGCGGCAAGGCGGGTTTCTTCCGGATACTCTTGAAAGATTACAGCGCAGATCCTGCGGCAGTGCGGGCCGCCTATGCATTATGGGAAACCGGGCAGGCCGAAGCGGCACTCGAAGACCTGTTCCAAGCGGTGGAGCCGAAACGGCAAAGCCTGCTGCGCATGCTCAACCACCCGCCCGGCGGCACTTTGCAGCTGGTGAGGATGCGCCGGGACCTGCTGCGGCTGATGCGCGGCGCGCCGGAACTGGCACCGCTGGACAGCGACTTCAGCGATCTGCTGTCGTCCTGGTTCAACCGCGGCTTTCTGGTGATGCGGCGGATCGACTGGCACTCGCCCGCGGCAATCCTCGAAAAAATCGTTACCTATGAGGCAGTGCATGAAATCAGGGACTGGAACGACCTGCGGCGGCGGCTGGAGCCGTCAGACCGCCGGTGCTACGGTTTCTTCCACCCGGCGACCGGCGACGAGCCGCTGATCTTTGTCGAGGTCGCCTTGTGCCAGGGCATCCCCGGCGCCATCGGGCCGCTGTTGGCCGGGGACAGCGGTGCAGCGGGCGAAACCGCCGATACCGCGGTGTTCTATTCCATCAGCAATTGCCAGCCGGGCCTGAAAGGCGTGTCCTTCGGCAACTTCCTGATCAAGCAGGTGGTCCGCAGCCTGTCGCAGGAGCTGCCGCAGATCCGCACCTTCGTCACCCTGTCGCCGGCCCCGGGCTTTGCGCGCTGGCTGGCCGCGCAGGAGGACGCCGAAGCGAAGGAGCTGTCCGCGCAATTGACGGCAGGAGCCTGGCAGCAGGACGAAACACTGTGCGCGGCGCTCAGACCCAAGGTCGAGATCTGGGCCGCGCGGTTTTTCACCCAGGGCAAGACCGCGGCGGACTTGCCCGCGGATCCGGTGGCGCGTTTCCACTTGGGCAACGGCGCCTCTGCGCACCGGGTCAACTGGCCCGCGGATCCGGCCGAAGGGGCGTTGCAGCGCGCCCATGGCCTGATGATCAACTACCTCTACGAACCGGACCAGATCGAAGCCCGCCACGAGGCCTTTGCCAGCGAAGGCACCGTGGCCTGCGGCCCGGCACTCCGGCGTGCCTTGCGCAGCGGCAAGGGCGCAGCGGTCTGAACCGCCCGGCGAACCGAATCCAATTGCGAAGCGAGACCTGACAAATGACATGCACCATCCCTGAAATGTTCGACGCCAGCTGCCGCAAGGATGGCGCCAAGGTTATGTTCGAACGGCCCGGCCAGCCGCCAATCACCTATTCCGAAGCCAACGATCTGGTTCTGCGGCTGGCCACCGTGTTGGAACACCTGGGCGTGCGCCCGGGCGACAGGGTGGCGGTGCAGGTGGACAAAAGTGCCGAGGCAGTGCTGCTGTATCTGGCCTGTTTGCGCACGGGCGGCCTGTTCCTGCCGCTCAACACCGCCTACACCGGCGCCGAGATCGACTATTTCCTGGATGATGCGGAGCCGCGCCTGATTGTCTGCGCGCCTGAAGCGATGCCGCAGCATGCCAACCGCGCTTCTGCCGCGCTGGCAGTGGAAAGCCTGGGGGCTGGCGGCGATGGCACGCTGATGCAGCGCGCCGCCCGGGCCGCGCCACAATCCGCGCCAGTCCAGCGCGGCGCCGATGATCCGGCAGCAATCCTTTAAACCTCCGGAACCACCGGACGCTCCAAGGGCGCGGTGCTGACCCATGGCAACCTCGCCTCCAACACCGCCGCGCTGAACCAGGCCTGGCGGTTCAGCGGCAGCGACAGGCTGATCCACGCGCTGCTGATCTTCCATACCCACGGGCTGTTCGTGGCCTGCAACATGGCGCTGGCCGCCGGGGCGACGATGATCTTCCTGACCCGTTTCGACGTCGACCAGATCATCGACGAGATGGCCGATGCCACCGTGCTGATGGGGGTGCCGACCTTTTATACATGGCTGCTGAAGTCGCCCCGGCTGGACCGCTGGCGACGGCGGGCATGCGGCTGTTCGTGTCCGGCTCGGCGCCGCTGCCGCAGGACGTGCATACCGGGTTCGCCGAGCGCACCGGCCATGTGATTCTGGAGCGCTACTCCATGACGGAAACCTGCATGATCGCGTCCAACCCGCATGACGGCGAGCGCCGCACCGGCGCGGTCGGTTTTGCGCTGCCCGCTGTGGAAATCCAGATCACTGACCGCGAAACCGGCGCCGCCGTGCCGCAGGGAGAGACCGGCGCCATCGAAGTGAGCGGGCCGAACGTGTTCCAGGGCTACTGGCGGATGCCGGAAAAAACCGCAGCGGAGTTCCGCGGCGACGGCTTCTTCATCACCGGCGATCTGGGCCGCATCGACGCGGACGGCTACCTGCATATCATCGGCCGCGACAAGGATCTGGTGATCAGCGGCGGCTATAACGTCTACCCCAAGGAAATCGAAACCGCGATCGACGCGCTGCCCGGGGTGGCCGAGTCCGCGGTGATCGGGGTACCGCACCCGGATTTCGGCGAGGCGGCAACGGCCGTCGTCGTGCCTGAGCCCGGCGCATCGCTGGACACCGCAACCCTGCTCAAAGCGCTGTCCGGCGATTTGGCCCGCTACAAGCAGCCGAAATCGGTCCTGCTGGCCGACGCGCTGCCGCGCAACGTCATGGGCAAGGTGCAGAAAGCCCAGCCGCGCCGCCAATACGCCCATCTCTACATACCGGCCAGCAGCGACACCGCGCACTAAGACGCTGGTCGAAAACGGAAATCAGACCAACATCACCCATGGGGAGGAACCCTGATGACTGCAAAACCTGAAACCACCGATGAATTCATCAGCATGACGGCAACCGAGGCGGTTGCAGTGCTGAGGCGCGGCGAGGCCACGCCGCTTGATTTTCGTGGAGACGGCAATCGCCCGGATCGAGGAAGTCGAGCCGGACGTCAACGCCCTGCCGATCCGTTTCTTCGAGGAGGCCCGCAAGGCGGCCAAGGCGTTCCCGTCGCAGCAGCACGCAGGCGCGGACCGGCCCGGCTGGCTGGCCGGGCTGCCCGGTGGCGGTCAAGGATTACAACGATGTCGCCGGGCAGGTGACGACCTACGGCTCGCCGATTTTTGCCGAAAACAGGATCCAAGAATCCGACTTTACCGTACAGACTCTGGAGCACAGCGGCGGCATTCCGATGGCCAAGTCCAACGTGCCCGAGATTGCTGGCGCCAATACTTTCAACCCGGTCTTCGGGGCAACCCGCAACCCCTGGGACCTGCGGATGACGGTGGGCGGCTCCTCCGGCGGCTCGGCGGCGGCGCTGGCAGCTGGCGAGGCCTGGCTGGCAACGGGCAACGACCTGGGCGGCAGCCTGCGCATTCCGGCCAGCTATTGCGGTATCGTGGGGATGCGCCCCAGCGTCGGCCGGGTGCCGCGCGGTTCCGGCCTGCTGCCGTTCGATCCGCTCTGGGTCGAGGGCCCGATGGCGCGCAATGTGGCGGATGCGGCGCTGATGCTGGATTCGCTGGCCCATGCGCATCCGAACGATCCGTTGTCCTTCCCGGCGCCTGCCACACCGTTTACCGAGGCCGTGCGCGCCCCCAAGGCGCCCAAACGCGTGGCCTTCACGCCGGATCTGAACCTGTCGCTGGTGGATCCCGAAGTGGCCGGCATCTGCCGCACCGGCACACAGGCTCTTGCCCAGGCCGGCGCTGCAGTGGAAGAGGCCTGCCCGGATTTCTCCGGCGGGCTGGAGGCTTTCCAGACCCTGCGTGCCGTGCTCCTGGCCAGTCTGCGCGGCGATCTGCTGGAAACCGACCGCGACCGGGTGGCCCCGGAAATCATCTGGAGCATCAAGAAGGGCCAGAACATCACTGCAGACGAGGTGCTGCGCGCTGAGCGTGTCCGCGCCGCCATCTTCCACAACGTCGCGGCCTTCTTCGAGACCTATGACGTGCTGGCCTGCCCCACCGTGGCGGTGCCGCCCTATCCGGTAGAGCAGCGCTTCCCGACGCATATCGGCGGCCAGGAGCTGACCAGCTACATCGACTGGATGTTCCTGACCTTTGTGATCACCCTGACCGGCTGTCCGGCGGTCTCGATCCCCTGCGGCACAACGCGCAGCGGGCTGCCGGTCGGGCTGCAGCTGATCGGCAAGCCGAAGGGCGATTTTGATCTGCTGTCTGCCGCCCAGGTTCTGGAAACCGCGCTGGGTCTTGCCGCCCGGATGCCGATCCGTCCGCAGAAGTGATCCAAAGGGAGGAGAACAACAATGATACAGGGAATTACCCGCGCGTCTGTCAGCATGGTCGAGCGCTACCTGCCGGATGCCTTTGTGCTGGTTCTGATGCTGACACTTGTCGTCTTCGGGTCCGGGATGCTGATCGAAGGCCGCGGGCCGGTTGCGATGGCGCAGTTCTGGGGCGAAGGGTTCTGGAACCTGCTGAGCTTTTCCATGCAGATGGTGCTGATCCTGGTGACCGGCTTTGTGGTCGCCAGCACGCCGGTCTTCAAACGGCTGCTGCAGGTGCTGGCCAGGGTCGCCCGCACCCCCCGGCAGGGCATCGTTCTGGTGACCCTCGTGACGCTGGTTGCAGCCTGGATCAACTGGGGTTTCGGGCTGGTGATCAGCGCGCTGTTTGCCCGCGAACTGGCCCGCTGCCTGCCGCGGCTGGACTACCGTCTGGCCATCGCCAGCGCTTACAGCGGCTTCATGGTCTGGCACGGCGGGCTGTCCGGCTCGGTGCCGCTGGTGATCGCCACCGACGGACATTTCACCGCCGACAAAATCGGCGTCGTGCCAACCAGCGAAACCATCTTCTCGCCGATGAACCTGGGCATCCTGCTGGCGCTGTTCATCGTTATCCCACTGGTCAACTGGCTGATCACCCCGCCGGAAGGCCAGGAAGTGACAATCGATCCGGCCAAGCTTGGCGAGGACAGCGGCGCTGACGGGGCCGGGCCGGACTCTCCCTTTTTCCGGCCGGAAAACAGCATGGCCCTTTCAATGGCGTCCGGTGTGCTGGGGCTGGTCTATGTCGGCTATTACATCTTCGGCACCGGCAGCGGGCTGAACCTCAACATTGTCAACTTCACCCTGCTGTTCCTCGGCATCCTGCTGCACGGCCGCCCGTCGCAGTTCCTGGCCTCGGTCAAGCAGGCGGTGGACGGCGCCAGCGGCATCATCGTGCAGTTCCCCTTCTATGCCGGGATCATGGGCATGATGGTGGGCTTCGGCCTGGCGGTCACGATGTCGAACTGGTTCGTCTCGGTCTCCACCGCGCAGACGCTGCCTCTGTTCACCTTCCTGTCGGCGGGCATCGTCAACATGTTCGTGCCCTCCGGCGGCGGTCAGTGGGCGGTGCAGGCTCCGATCATTCTGGAAGCCGGGGCCGCACTCGGCGTCGAGCCGGCCCGGACCGCAATGGCCGTGGCCTGGGGCGACACCTGGACGAACCTGATCCAGCCGTTCTGGGCGCTGCCGGCCCTGGCCATTGCCGGCCTCTCGGCCAAGGACATCATGGGCTATTGCCTGGTGGTGCTGATGGTGACGGGCGTTGTTCTCGCCTGCGGGCTGACCTTTCTGCCTTAGAAAATTGGCTCCATTACCATTGCGGGCGGCCACGCCGGCTGCCCGCTACCTGCAGCATTGCAGAAATTGAACTCCCGGCTGAGAATGGCCGCTTTCACAGTTCGGGGAGGTTGCCATCCCAGATGCGGCGAATTCACACATTCCGTCCTGCCAGTGAAGCGCCGCAGGCAAAGAGCGCAGTTCGCCGCCTTTGAAGCAGCTTGCAGCGAATTTTCATTTTGTCCCGCTGAGCCCGCATCCGGCTCAGAAGGCTCCCGAAGATTTCTTCGGGAGCTCCTGTTTGACCTGACGTAGCGCCCTCAAAAAAGCTCGGCCCGCAGATGCACCCCGGAATGCAAAGGGCTGGCCACCGGGCGCGCCTTTTGCGAAAAAAACGCCGGTTCGAGCAGAAGACTCAGAACGCCTCCGGCCGTGCCTCCCGCGCCATGTGGTCGAGCACGCCGTTCACGAACTTCGGCTCCTTGCCTTCGGGGAAAAAGGCACGGGCAATGTCGACGAACTCGGTGATCACCACCTTCGGCGGCGTGTCCGACTGCGTCAGCTCGGCCCCCGCGGCGCGGAACAGCGCCCGCAGCGTCGGGTCGATGCGCGCAATCGGCCATTTCGCCACCAGCGCCCGGTCGGTCATCTGGTCGATCGAGGCCTGGTAGTTCACCGCTTCGCGCACCAGCTTGCGGAACACGGCGGTGTCGCCCTCGGCCATCTCGTCGCCCTCGTAGGTGGCGCCGAAGCGGTGGTCTTCGAACTCGACGATGACCTGATCGAAGGTCTGGCCGCTCTGCTCCATCTGGAACAGCGCCTGCAGCGCGTAAAGCCGCGCTGCCGATCTCATCTGTTTCTTCTTGCCGCCGCCCTGGGCGCGGCCGTCTGAGGTGCTCATGCTTTGGTGGATCCGTTGTCTGTGCCGGCCAGCTGGATCGCCTCGGATGGCGCCTTGAAGCCGATGCCCTTGGTCTGGGCGCCCCACTTACGCGTGAGCGCGATCAGATGCAAGGCCGCAGCGGCCGCGCCGCCGCCCTTGTTCTGATCGGCGGTATCGGCCCGCACCTCGGCCTGCCTGCGGTTCTCCACGGTCAGGATGCCGTTGCCGATGCACAGCCCCTGCAGGCCCATCAGCTGGATTGCGCGGCTGCTGTCATTGCAAACGGTATCATAGTGCGTGGTCTCGCCCCGGATCACACAGCCAAGCGCCACGTAACCGTCAAAGTTGGACGCGCGGTCGGCGATGGCGATGGCGGTGGGCACTTCCAGCGCGCCAGGCACCTCGACAACCTCGAACGTGCCGCCCGCGGCCTCGATCTCGGCCGCCGCACCGGCAACCAGGTTGTCGGCGATATCCTTGTAGTAGGGTGCGACCACGATCAGCAGCTTCACCGGCTTGTCGAATTCAGCACGCGGCAGGGTGTAGTGGGTTTCATGTCCGGCCATATCAGGCGTCCTTCAGAATGGGGCGGCTGCCGGTGATCGACAGCCCATAGGCATCCAGCCCGACATATTTGGTCGAGGGCGAGTCGGTCAGCAGCACCAGCTTGTGCAGGCCCAGGCTCGACAGGATCTGAGCGCCGATGCCGGTCTGCTTGATGGTCACCGTGCGCGGGCCTTCGTCCTCGTTGGCGTACAAAGCGTTGCGCGGCTGGCGGAACAGGGTCACGACGCCGCGGCCTTCCTCGGCGATGATCTCCATCGCGCGGGGCAGCTGGCGGGCGGACTTGGGACCGAGGCCCAGAATATCGGTCGCCTCATGCAGCGCATGGGTGCGCACCAGCACCGGCTCCGGCGTGGAAATGTCGCCCTTGATCATCACCACATGCTCGATCCCGTGGGTCTGGTCGGTGAACAGCCGCATTTCCCACGCGCCGCCGAATTCGGAGGTGACGGTCTGGCGCGATGTCTCCACCACCAGGTTGTCGTTGCGGGCGCGGTAGGTGATCAGGTCGGAAATGGTGCCGATCTTCAGCCCGTGCGTCTTGGCGTAATCCACCAGATCGGGCAGACGCGCCATGCTGCCGTCCTCCTTCATGATCTCGCAGATCACCGAGGCCGGGTAATGGCCCGCGAGCCGGGCGACATCGCAGCCCGCCTCTGTGTGGCCCGCCCGCACCAAGACCCCGCCCCGGCGCGCGCGCAGGGGGAAGACATGGCCCGGCGTCGCGATGTCGGCGGCGGTTTTCTCCGGGTCGATGGCCGTGGCCACCGTGAGCGCCCGGTCGGCGGCGGAAATGCCGGTGGAGACTCCCTCGCGCGCTTCGATCGACACGGTGAAGGCGGTCTCGTGGCGCGAGGAGTTGTGCAGCGCCATCATCGGCAGCCCCAGCTCCTCGATCCGCTCGGCCGGCAGGGTGAGGCAGATCAGCCCGCGGCCATGGGTGGCCATGAAGTTGATCGCCGCCGCATCGGCATGTTGCGCCGGGATCACCAGATCGCCTTCGTTCTCGCGGTCCTCGTGGTCGACCAGAATGAACATCCGGCCCTGGCGGGCCTCTTCGATGATCTCCTCGATCGGGCTGATCGCGCCCTTGAGACGCGCCTCAACCGGCCCCGGTGTTTCAAAGCTCATGTGCCAGCCTTTCGATGCGCACGGGCAGCGCCCCGGGCGCCGCAGGTTCCTTGCATGCGAAATACCCCAGCGAGGCGGTAAATGCCAGACCCGCAAACGGCAGCTGGGCGCGCAGAGACGTCCTGTGCGCCTCTGCACAAAGCGGGACGGTGGCCTCAGGCGGCCCGCGCCGCGCCAGCGGCGCGCCCGGCCCAACGCCTGGCGCGGCATCTTTGATGGCGCGGCCAGGGGGCGGGAGCCGCACCCCGCCGGCAGCCAGCGTGGCATGTGGACCGCGTTGCAATAGGGGCGCTGCCCCTCGGCCTTGCGGCCTCACCCCGGGGTATTTCTGGTCAGAAAGTGGCCAGGGCGCCGCGGGAACGCTTCAGCCCGCTTCATTCAACCGCGCGACATAGCGGGCCAGAGTGTCGATCTCCAGGTTCACCAGGTCGCCCTGTTTCACCTCGCCCCAAGTGGTCACTTCCTGGGTGTGGGGGATCACGTTGATGCCGAAGTTCCGGCCGTCCACGTCATTCACTGTCAGCGAGGTGCCGTTCAGCGCCACCGAGCCCTTGGGCGCAATGAAGCGGGCCAGCGCCTCGGGCGCGCGCAGGGAGTAGCGGGTGCTGCCGCCCTCTTCGGTCACGGCGGTCACCTCGGCCGTGCCGTCGATGTGGCCCGAGACAATATGGCCGCCCAGCTCGTCGCCCACCTTCAGCGCGCGCTCCAGGTTCACCCGCTTGCCCGGCTGCCAGGCCGCGAGATTGGTCCTGGAGACGGTTTCGGCCGAGATCTGCACATCGTACCAGTCGTCGCCCAGCGCGATCACCGTGAGGCACACCCCGTCGGAGGCGATCGAGGCGCCGATGTCGATGGTCGCGGTGTCATAGGCGGTTGTGATGCGGGCGCGCAGGTCGCCCTGCTGCTCCAGCTCGGCAATGGTGCCGATATCGGTGATGATGCCGGTGAACATGAAAGGGACCTCCTTGCGGGCACGGATCGTTCTGGGGCAAACAGGTAGCGGCGCAGGACCCGCGCCACAAGCCCCGGCTTGCCCCTGCCCTCCCCCGTGCCCGCCGCGGCCTTAGTTTTGCCGCCTTGCGCGGGCAGGCTGAGCCGCAGCATTTCCGCAACTCCGGCCCCCTGGATGCCCCGATGACCGAAAGCCGCAGCTTCCTGTTCCTGCAAGGCCCGCACGGGCCCTTCTTTGCGGGCCTCGGCGCCATGCTGCAGGCGGCAGGCGCCCGGGTGCTGCGGGCGGGGTTCAACGCGGGCGATGCGGCCTTCTGGCGCGACCGCGGCACGTACCACGCCTATGAGGGCCGCCCCGAGGACTGGCCGCAGGCGCTGGAGGTGCTGCTCGAGGCGCATACAGTCACCGACATCGTGCTTTACGGCGACACCAGGCCCGTCCATGCCGCCGCGGTGCGCGCCGCCCGGGAGCGCGGGCTCACCGTGCATGTCTTTGAGGAAGGCTACCTGCGCCCCTATTGGGTCACCTACGAGCGCGGCGGCGCCAATGGCCACTCGCGGCTGATGCAGATGCCGGTCAGCGAGATGCAGGCCGCACTCGCACGCTCCGACATGGAGACGCCGCTGCCGCCGGCGCATTGGGGCGACATGCGCCAGCATGTGTTTTATGGCGCGCTCTACCACTGGTTCGTGATGTTCCGGAACCGGCGCTACCGCAACTTCCGCCCGCACCGGGCGCTGCCGGTCACCAGCGAATTCCAGCTCTACCTGCGCCGCCTGCTCTTGATGCCCGCCCAGGCGCTGGAGCGGCGGCTGGCCGAGCGGCGCATCCGCAACGGCGGTTTTCCCTATCACCTGGCGCTGTTGCAGCTGGAGCATGACAGCTCGTTCCAGGCGCATTCGCCTTTTGCCTCGATGCGGGAGTTCCTTGACGAGGTGATCACCGGCTTTGCCGAGGGCGCGCCACGCCACCACCACCTGGTGATCAAGGCGCATCCGCTGGAGGATGGCCGCGTGCCGCTGCGCCGCACCTTGCGTGCACTGGCCCGCCAGCATGGCATCGAAGGCCGGGTGCATTACGTGCGCGGCGGCAAACTCGCGCAGCTCCTGAACGAGGCGCGCGGCGCCGTCACCGTCAATTCCACCGCCGGCCAGCAGGTGCTGTGGCGCGGCATCCCGCTCAAGATCTTCGGCGCTGCGGTCTATGGCAAGCCGGAGTTCGTCTCGCCCCAGCCCACCCGCGACTTCTTCGCCGCCCCCCGCCGCCCGGACGCCCGTGCCTACCGCGATTACCGCCGGTTCCTGCTGGAGACCTCGCAGCTCGCGGGCGGATACTACTCCCGCCGCGGCCGCCGCCAGCTCCTGCGGCAAGTGGCCGACATGATGCTCGCTGCTGACGATCCCTATGACGCGCTCAGCCGCGGCACAGCGGCGCCCCGGCAACAGTTGCGCGCGGTGACCTGACCGCGCTGCCCGGCGGGACTGGATTTTTGCCTTCTGCCCGGTTACCTTGGCCGTAAAAACTGAGGCAAAACAATAACAGGTCAGGAGACCGAGCAGTGATATCCGTTTCCCTTCGCTGGGCGCGCCCCGCCGCCTTGCTGGCCGCAGTGGCCCTGGCGGCGTCTTGCGGGCTGCCCAAGGTGGGCCCGAGCAAGCGCCAGATCTTCGCAGGCTCGGTGCAGCGCGAGGGCGACGCCTTCATCGTCTCGGTCAACGACCGCGTCGCCCGCGCCACTGCGGTGGTGCCGGCGCTTGGCTTTGCCCCCGGGTTCACTTCCGCCGGGGTGCTGACCTCCGACGTGATCCGCCCCGGCGATGTCCTCGGCCTCACGGTTTGGGAAAACGTCGACGACGGGCTCCTGGCGGGCGAGGCCAGCAACTCCACCGTGCTGGAGGAGGTGCAGGTCGACAGCGCGGGCTTCATCTTCGTGCCTTACGCCGGCCGGTTGCGCGCCTCGGGCAACACGCCGGAGCAGCTGCGCCAGGCGATCACCCGCAAGCTCGAAGACCAGACCCCGGACCCGCAGGTGCAGGTGCGCCGCCTGGCCGGCGACGGCGCCACCGTCAGCCTCACGGGCGCCATCGGCGCCCAGGGCGTCTACCCGATCGAACGCCCCACCCGCACGCTCTCCACCATGCTGGCCCAGGCCGGCGGAGTCACCATCCAGCCCGAGATTGCCCAGGTCACCATCCTGCGCGGCAATCACAAGGGCAGGATCTGGTTCCAGGATCTCTACGACAACCCCGAACTGGACGTGGCCCTGCGCGGCGGCGACCGTATCCTGGTCGAAGAGGACACCCGCTCCTTCACCGCCCTTGGCGCCACCACCGCCCAGGCCCGGGTGCCGTTCGAAAGCCAGGATCTCTCGGCACTGGAAGCCATCGCCCAGGTCGGCGGCCTGATCTCGACCGCTTCCGACCCGACCGGCGTCTTCGTGCTCCGGAATGAGCCCGCCGAGATCGCCAACCAGGTGCTGGGCCGCGACGACCTGATCGGCGCGCAGCGCATGGTCTACGTGCTGAACCTCACCCAGCCGAACGGGCTGTTCATCGCCCGCGACTTCGTGATCCGCGACGACGACACGCTCTACGTCACCGAAGCGCCCTACACCCAGTGGACCAAGACCATCTCGCTGCTGCTGAGCCCGGTCGGCTCCCTGTCGAGTGTCTCCACCGCCTTCGAAGGCTGAGGGCGGTGACCCCGGGCCCAGGTCCGCATAACGCACACCGCACAGCCGGGACGGAAACGTCTCGGCTGTTTGTTTACAATGGCGGCTTCCTGACCCAGAAACGGCTGCGGCGCATCCTGGCGCTTGCCGGCTACCGGGTCAGCCTCGGCCTGCCGCAGCCCCGGGACATGGTGGGCATCTGGGGCGCCTCCCCCACCGCACACCGCGGCCGGGCGGTGGCGGCACGGCGCGGCTGCGGGCTGTTGCGGGTAGAAGACGCCTTCCTGCGATCGCTCCATCCGGGCCGCGCGGGCGAGCCGCCGCTGGGGCTGCTTCTGGATCGCGAGGGCGTGCATTTCGACGCGGAAACACCTTCGGAGCTGGAGCGCCTGCTGGCCGCCAGCCCGCTCGACGACAGCCACCTCCTGCAACGTGCCCGCGACGCCATCGCCCGCATGCGGGAGGCGCATCTCAGCAAGTACAGCGGCGTCGATCCCGCCGCCGCGCCGCCGGAACCGGGCTATGTGCTGGTGGCCGATCAGGCCCGCCACGATGCCTCGGTGATTGCCTCCGGAGCCGGCCGGGCGCGGTTTCTCGAAATGCTCGCCTACGCGCAGGAGGAACACCCCGGCGCGCGGGTGCTGATCAAGACCCACCCCGAAACCCTGCACGGCTACCGCCCCGGCCACTTCGCGCCCTCCGATGCGCAAGGCCGGGTGCAGCTGTTCACCGGCGAGGTCTCCCCCTGGGCGCTGCTGGAGGGCGCGGTCGGGGTCTATACGGTCTCCTCGCAAATGGGGTTCGAGGCGATCCTCGCAGGCCACAAGCCCCGCGTCTTCGGCCAGCCCTTCTATGCCGGCTGGGGGCTCACCACCGACGACGCCCCGCCCGCCCGGCGGCAGCGGCGCCTCACCCGCGCGCAGCTGTTCGCCGCGGCGATGATCCTCTACCCCGCCTGGTACGACCCGTTCCGCGATGATCTCTGCGAGCTGGAAACCGCGCTCGACACGCTGGAAGCCAGGGCCCGCGCCTGGCGCGAGGACCGCGCAGGCTGGGCCGCCTCCGGCATGCGGCTGTGGAAGCGCGGGCCGCTGCAGGCTTTCTACGGGCGCGAAAAGCGCGTGATGTTCACCGAAGACACCCAGAAGGCCCGGCGCAGCAGCCGCAAGCATATGGTCTGGGCCAGCAAGGCCACCGAGACCCACGCAGGCGCCGCGCGGGTCGAAGACGGCTTCCTGCGCTCCCGCGGGCTGGGGGCAGAGCTGGTGCCGCCGCTGTCGCTGGTCACCGACTGGCGCGGCATCTACTACGACCCGCGCCAGCCCTCGGACCTCGACCACCTGATCGCCCGCCGCAGCAGGCTGACCGAAGCGCAGGCGCGCCGCGCCGAGGCCCTCATCCAAAGCCTCACCAGCGGCGGCCTGTCGAAATACAACCTCGGCGGCCCCGCCCCCGCCCTGCCCGAAGGCCACCGCATCCTGGTCCCGGGCCAGGTCGCGGATGACGCCTCGATCCTTTGCGGCGCGGGCAAGGTGAACAGCAACCGCGCCCTCCTCGAAGCCGCGCGCGCCGCCAACCCGCAGGCCGTGATCATCTACAAGCCGCACCCGGATGTGGAGGCAGGCCTGCGCGGCGGAAAGATCGACGCCGACGGCCTCGCCGACGTGATTGCCGCCAATGCCGATCCCGCAGAACTGCTCGCTGAGGTGCAGGAGGTCTGGACAATGACCTCCCTCCTCGGTTTCGAGGCCCTCCTGCGCAGCATCCCCGTCACAACGCTGGGCCGGCCCTTCTACGCCGGCTGGGGCCTGACCCGCGACAAGGCAGAGCAGCCGGAATGGCGCCAGGCCCGCCCCGGCCTCCTCGGCCTCGCCCATGCCGCGCTGATCGACTACCCGCGCTACCGCGACCCCGTCACAGGCGCCCCCTGCCCGCCGGAAGTGGCCGCGATGCGCTTGCAGCACGGCCGGCTGCCGCACCCAGGCGCGGCCAACCGCCTGATTTCCAAGCTGCAAGGCCTCTTCGCCAGCTGGGCTCCTCACTGGCGCTGACGCCGCACCGTCCCCCGGCTCCTGATTCCGGCTGAAAACACCTTGATGTGAGGCCGCAGGCCAGCGGGCCGGGCCCCTCTTACGCTCAGCCACTTTCTGACTTCAAATACCCCGGGGTAAGGCCGCAAGGCCGAGGGGCAACGCCCCTTCCGCGCCCTCTGTCTAACGCAGCTCCCGCGTCCAGCGGTGCAGGATATCGCCCCCGGCACGGCGGGTCTCGATCAGCTCGAACCGCGGCGCCTCCGCCAGCTTGCCGATCCCCAGCGCCCCAATCGAAGGCAGCCCCTCGGCACCGATGCCGAGGCCGGCCGTAAACCCGATCAGCTCATCCACCAGATCAAACGCCAGAAGAGACGCCGCCAGCGCGCTGCCGCCCTCGCAAAACACCCGCGTGAGCCCGGCCTGGCCCAGCTGCTGCAACACGCCGGCGGGGTCGAGCTGCACACCGTGCGCCGCACACGGGATCAGCCGCGCCCCCAGCCCCTGCCAGGCGTCCACCCGCTCGGGCGCGGCGCCCTGGCCGTGGCACAGCCAGACCGGCACCTCGCGGGCGCTGCGCGCCAGCTGCCCCATCAGGGGCAGGTCCAGATGGCGCGAAATCACCACCCGCACCGGCTGCCGCTTCACGCCAAGATCGCGCACGGTGAGCGAAGGGTCGTCCGCCCGCGCGGTGCCGCCGCCCACCATTACCGCGTCATGGCGCGCCCGCATCGCATGCACAACGCGGCGCGCCTCCGGCCCGGTGATCCATTGGCTCTGCCCCGAGCCGGTGGCGATACGGCCGTCGAAACTGCTGGCCAGCTTCAGCGTCACCAGCGGGCGGCCCTGTTCGGTCTTGAGGAAAAACCCGGCATGATCGCGCGCCGCCTGAGCAGCCCAGACGCCGGAAACCACCTCGACGCCTGCATCGCGCAGCATCTGGAAGCCCTGGCCCGAGACCCGCGGATCGCTGTCCTCGACCGCAGCCACGACGCGGGCCACCCCGGCCTCGATCAGCGCCTGCGTACAGGGCGCGGTCTTGCCGTGATGCGCGCAAGGCTCCAGCGTCACATAAGCGGTGGCCCCGCGCGCGGCCTCACCCGCCTGCGCCAGCGCTTCGGTCTCCGCATGCGGGCGCCCGCCAGGTTTGGTCCAGCCGCGCCCCACGATGCGGCCTTCGCGCACGATGACGCAGCCCACAGCCGGGTTCGGCCAGCAGTTGCCCTGCCCGCGCCGGCCCAGCGACAGGGCCAGCGCCATGTAACGGTGATCGGGATCCATCACTCTTCCGGAGCAACATGCGGGCGGAGCTCGTGGACAAAGTCCTCGAAATCATCCGCCGCCTGGAAGTTCTTGTAAACGCTGGCAAACCGCACATAGGCAACGGTGTCGATCCGGGCCAGCGCCTCCATCACGATCTCGCCGATTTTCTTGGAGGCAATGTCAGTCTCGCCCATGCTCTCCAGCCGCCGCACGATCCCCGAGATCATCTGGTCGATGCGCTCCGGCTCGATCGGGCGTTTCTGCATCGAGATGCGGATCGAGCGCTCCAGCTTGTCGCGGTCGAAATCCTCGCGCTTGCCGGAGGACTTGATCACCACAAGGTCGCGCAGCTGCACCCGTTCATAGGTGGTGAAGCGGCCGCCGCAGGCCGGGCAGAACCGCCGCCGCCGGATCGAGACGTGATCCTCGGCAGGACGGGAATCCTTGACCTGAGTGTCGATATTTCCACAAAATGGGCAGCGCATCCGCCGGTATCCTCAATCCTGTCAGCCTTTAACTTGTGTCCGGGTTCCCCCGGTTATCCACAACTATAGGGCAGCCTCCAGAATTTGGGTAGTGGTGAAATAATGCCGCTAGATAAAGAGGTTCAACCAAGGTGGGCCACCACCTCGCGGCGGTGCGGCGCGTCGCGGTGTTCGAACAAGTAAACCCCCTGCCAGCGCCCCAGAACCGGCGCCCCGCCGCTCACCGGGATCGTGAGGCTCACCGGCATCATCGCGGCCTTGATGTGGGCAGGCATGTCGTCCGGCCCCTCGCAGGTATGGCGCAGATAGCACATCGCCGGGTGGTCCGAAGGCGGCACCAGGCGGGCGAAGAAGGCCTGCAAATCGGTCTGCACCTCGGGGTCGGCGTTTTCCTGGATCAGAAGCGAACAGGAGGTATGGCGCACGAACAGGGTGAGCAGCCCGTCGGCGCGTCCCTGCCCCGCCACCCAGGCACGCAAGTCGGCGGTGAATTCGTAAAGCCCCTGGCCCCGGGTCGCGATGGTGAAGCGCTGCTGCATGGCTTTCGTTCTGGACCAAAGCCGCACCCCGGGCAAGCACCCGGCGGATCAGTCGAGGAAGATATTGTTCCGAAGCCGGCGGTTGAAGCACTGATTATAGGCCGAGCCCGTGCGTTTGCTGTTGCCCACCGCCTTGATGTTCAGCGAGCGCCGCGGCGACAGGTCCGCGCCCGGCGGCGGCGAGAAGGAAAACTGCACCGCGTTGCGGCGGGGCCGGCTCAGCGACGGGCCGATGCCGCGCCAGATATAGATGCGCTGGCTGAGCGGCGCGCCCAGCTCGCGGAAGGCATAATCACCGGTGGCACACCAGTAATCCTGCGGTATGGCACCGACCTCGCTCACGACCTCCCAGACGCCGCCGCCTATGGGGAAGACCTCATGCCGGTTCCAGGACCACCACGCCGGGGCCGCATCCGGGGCCAGCACACAGGCGCTCGTCAGGGCGGCAGCAAACAGCGTGTGCAGTTTCATGGCGGTCTCCCTTCTCATCGCGCCGGCCCGGTTCGGGGCGGGCCGGCGCGGTCCAGACCGGCAACGCCAAGCTGCGGACCAGGCCGCGGCCAAGTGCCGGTTTCAGGGGAGAGACTAAGCCGCAGGCCGACACGGGCAAATCACAGCGCCGTGCGGCGGGCTGGCGGGCCGCAGCCTGCACATGAATGGATGTGGCCGCATATCGTGCTGGTTCGCATTGGTGCGTGAAAAATCGGCGCGAAGCCGATGGCCCTCCAGCACGGGACAAGGCCGAAGGCCGCCGCGCATCGCCGACGCGCGGCCTGCCACTCCGGGGCTGCAGCAAGTTGCTCCATGAGCCCCAGACCGGTTTGCGCAAACTTCAACATGAAAACCCCTGCAGCGGCCTGTCAGGACTGCCGCAGGGGTGCCATGGCGTGCGCAGAGCGGCCCCGCGAAATGCCGCTTAAGCGCGGGCGGGAAAAGGGATGACCTCGGCGCCCGGACGTGCCCCCAGCACGCCTTCGAGCACCTCCATCACCGCGGCGTCGGGCGCGCGGCCCCCTGCCCCGTATTCCGCCCGCGCCTGCGCGCGCAGCATCTCGCGGGTTTCTTCCGCATCCATCTTCTTCAGCGCGTCCCCCTGCGCCAGCAGCACGCCCGCCAAAAAGCCATTGGCCAGCACCAGCCCGTTCAGTTCCTGCAATTTTGCGTCCAGCGCCCCCAGCGCCGAATCCGCATCACGGTAAGCAGACATTCCATCCCCCCGGATCATTGCCCCTTTGATGTGAATTTTACGATAATGCCCGCAGAAACCGCAGGCAATGCAGGACGTTGCCAAATGGTTAACGCCCGAGATTCCCCGGTGCCGGTGCCCCCGCCCCATCAGGCCCGGCCAGCCCCTCCGGCGCAAAGCGGCGGACGAGATCCGGCGGCGGCAGCAGGCAGGCCTCGCGCCGCCCGAACAGCCGGAAGCGGTTGCGGGCGATCAGGGTGTAAAGCGCGCCCTTCACCCCCCGCGGCAGGAACCGGCACAGCGCCAGGAACCGCCACGGACCGCCCAGCTCCCGCAGCACCGCCGCCACCGCATCCAGCCGCTGAAATACCCGGCCCTGCGCGGCCACCAGCATGGTGTCGAACGACTCCGTCGCCAGTCCCTCCGCCCGGTAGAGCCGCTGCCCGGCGGGCGACTGCGCCAGCGCGAAGGAGAATCGCTCCGCCCGGTCATGGCGCAGCACGAAGCGGAAGAAGCCGCAGCAAAGCACGCAGTCGCCGTCAAAGACGATGAGGCCGCCCGCGTCATTTTTTGGCTTCCACATCGGCCTAGCTCTCCAACCGAACCCTCAATCTTCGAGTTTGACCGAGCGCCAATCGAATGCGAGCACGCGAGCTTGCGCAGCTCTCAATCCAGGCCAGCCGCCGTACTTTTCCAGTGCCTTAGGAGAAGGACTGATTTCGCCGGTTCTTAGACTTTGCTGATCAACCACAACAGTTGTTACGTCAGGAAGGTTTGCCTGCTCGCAAATTGCGCGAACCAAGTCGAGTGGGTTCCCAAGCAACCGATGCTCGCCCTTGCGTCCAATACTCTCAGCCAGCTCGCCGTATGTCACGAGAACCTTGTCACTAGACTGCCGTAGCTTGACGTATTCCGAAATTATCCGCTTTGCCCAATACTCGTTCGTCGCCATGAACTTCCCTCTAGTAGAATGAACTCCTTGCGCCAACCTACCGCAATTTGGGAAGCGTCAGGAAACCCTGCTGTAGCCGGTAAATCCTTCCCTGCGCGGAACAAAGCAGCAGGCCGCCGCGCATCGCCGGCGCGCCTCCACACCGTGGCGATTTGGCTGAGGCTGGGCGGTCCCCCGAGAGGACAGACGGATTTGGCGGGCATGAACTGCCAGCCGCTCAGGTCAAGATCGCCCGCGCGCGTCTTCGGCGCACGGCTTCGCTCTGTTGTTGGAACACCCGCCTCGATTTCCGACCTAAGAAAAGAAATGGCCGCGCACAGGGCGCGGCCATGGCTATCCGGATCAAGCCGGATCACTGGTCCAGGAACGATCGCAGCTTGCGCGAGCGGCTCGGATGCTTGAGCTTCCGCAGGGCCTTCGCCTCGATCTGGCGGATGCGCTCGCGGGTCACGCTGAACTGCTGGCCAACCTCTTCCAGCGTGTGGTCGGTGTTCATGCCGATGCCAAAACGCATCCGCAGCACCCGTTCCTCGCGCGGGGTGAGCGATGCCAGCACCCGGGTCGTGGTTTCCTTGAGGTTTTCCTGGATGGCGCTGTCCAAGGGCAGCACCGCGTTCTTGTCCTCGATGAAATCGCCGAGCTGTGAATCTTCCTCGTCCCCGATCGGGGTTTCGAGCGAGATCGGCTCTTTGGCGATCTTCATCACCTTGCGGACCTTCTCCAGCGGCATCTGCAGCTTTTCGGCCAGCTCCTCGGGCGTCGGCTCGCGGCCGATCTCGTGCAGCATCTGGCGGCCGGTGCGGACCAGCTTGTTGATGGTCTCGATCATGTGCACCGGGATCCGGATGGTGCGCGCCTGATCCGCGATCGAGCGGGTGATCGCCTGGCGGATCCACCAGGTCGCATAGGTCGAGAACTTGTAGCCGCGGCGGTATTCGAACTTGTCCACAGCCTTCATCAGGCCGATGTTGCCTTCCTGAATGAGGTCAAGAAACTGCAGCCCGCGGTTGGTGTATTTCTTGGCGATCGAGATCACCAGCCGGAGGTTGGCCTCGACCATTTCCTTCTTGGCCTGGCGGGCCTCTTTTTCGCCCTTCTGCACCTGCTGCACGATGCGGCGGAATTCCGAGATATCCAGACCGACATACTGGCCGACCTGGGCCATGTCGCCGCGCAGCTCTTCCACCTTTTCGGTGGAGCGTTCGATAAACATCTGCCAGCCGCGGCCCGGCTTTTCGCCCATCTCGCTGAGCCAGTTCGGGTCCAGCTCGCGGCCGCGGTAGGCCTCGACAAATTCCTTGCGGTTGATGCGGGCCTGGTCGGCCAGCTTCACCACGGCGCTGTCGATCTGCATGATCCGGCGGTTGATGCCGTAAAGCTGGTCAATCAGCGCCTCAATCCGGTTGTTGTGCAGGTGCAGACCGTTCACCAGCTCCACAATCTCGGACCGCAGCGACTGGTAGCGCACCTCGTCATCGGCGCTGAAGGAGCCATCCTCGTTCAGCGTCGCCGAGATCCGGCTGTCCTGCATCTCGCTCAGTTCGGCAAAATCAGTGGAGATCCGCTCCAGCGTGGTCAGCACCCGGTCCTTGAGCGCGGCCTCCATCGCGGCGAGCGACATGTTGGCCTGCTCGTCCTCGTCCTCGTCCTCCTCGCGGGAGATCGGGTTGCCGTCCGCGTCGAGCTCGGGGCCTTCCTCCTTGGCGGGCTTGGCCGCCTGCACCGCGGAAGTGTCGACCACCGGCTCCTCGACGCCGCCCTCTTCATCGAGCTGGTTGCCGAAGGTGGCTTCCAGGTCGATGACATCGCGCAGCAGGATGTCCTCGGACAACAGTTCGTCGTGCCAGATGGTGATCGCCTGGAAAGTCAGCGGGCTTTCGCAAAGCCCGGCGATCATCGTGTTGCGGCCGGCCTCGATGCGCTTGGCGATGGCGATCTCGCCCTCGCGGCTCAGCAATTCGACCGAGCCCATCTCGCGCAGGTACATGCGCACCGGGTCATCGGTGCGGTCCAGCTTCTCGGCCGCGGCACCGGCCAGGGCAACCTCGCGCGGGCCCTCGGTGGTGACCAGATCGGTCGAGCCCTTGTTGTCTTCTTCCTCGGCTTCCTCGTCCTCGATGATGTTGATGCCCATTTCGCTGAGCATCGACATCACGTCCTCGATCTGTTCCGAGCTGACCTGATCCGGCGGCAGCACCTGGTTGAGCTGATCATAGGTGATGTAGCCCTTCTCGCGGGCTTCCGCGATCATCTTCTTGACCTGAGTCTGGCTCATGTCGAGGGAGATTTCGGGCTCCTGATCGTCAGGCTTGCGGTCGTCGGTGTCTTTGGCGGCCATTCATTGCTCCTCATCAGGGGCTGCGGGGCGATTCGGGTCGCGCGAATCATTAGCGCGATGTTCTGATTCGTCACCCGGTTTACTCAATTTTCTTTTGCTCTTCCTTAGCAAAACGCAGAATCACGCACTGCATGTCATTTGCCGGAAAAGCCGATCCGGTCCAGAAGGGCGCCAAAGGCATCGCGTTCCTCGCGGTTGAGGCGCGCGCCGTTTTCACCCACATCATACTGCGCCTTGTCCTCATTTTCGCTGCGCACCGCCCGGTTGCGGGCCTCCGCGGCCTGACCCAGGCGCCAGGTCAGGGCTTCGTCGGCCAGCCCGCTCAGATCCTCCGTGGCCTCCGCCAGTTCCGCATCCAGCCCGCGCCCGGCTTCCAGTTTCGCGAATTCTTCCGCCAGGGTCATGGCGGCCAGTTCGGTGTCGCCGGGTTTGCGCAGGCTGGGGATGATAGCCACATGGCGCAGCGCATAGAGGTTTTCAAGAGCGTGCGGGCCCAGCGCCCAATCTATTTCCTCGCGCAGCCGCTCCGGCGCCTCGATCCCCACCCGCAGCGCCAGGTCGCGCAGCGCCGCCAGATCCGGGTCGGCGCACTGCAGACGCTCCAGCCGGGGTTCAAATTCCACGATCACCGCGGGCGTGGTAATGGCAGTCGCCAGGATCACCGCCTCGCGCATGCGGGCAAAGGCGCCCTCATCCGCCGCCGCCACCAGCGAGGCACGGGTGGTGGCGCGCGGCTGCGGCACCGGGCCGGCAAAGCCCTTGCCGCGCCAGGGCGCGCGCACGCCATCGCGGAATCCGCCGCCGCCGCCGGGCTTCAGCTGGTAGCCGCCCTTGCCGCCGCCGCTGGCATTTCCCCCGCCGCGATTGCTGCGGAACAGCTGCCAGCGCAGCTCCTTGATGTCGTCGCCGTAATGCTTTCGGATCGAAGGATCGCGGATCAGCCGGATCTTGTCGCGCAGGCTCTTGTCCAACGCCGCCTTGCGCTCGGGGCTGTCAAAGACCTTGCCCGCGGTCTCGCGCTGCCACAGCAGCTTCACCATCGGCATCGCCTGGTCCAGCACCGCCTGCACCGCCTCCGCGCCTTCGCTGCGGATCATGTCGTCGGGGTCCTTGCCCTCGGGCATCAGCGCAAAGCGCAAACTCTTGCCCGCCTCCAGCAGCGGCAGCGCCAGGTCGATGAGCCGCATCGCCGCGCGCAGGCCCGCGGTGTCGCCATCCAGCGCGATGACCGGCTCGTCCGAGATCCGCCACAGCATCTGCAGCTGGTTTTCCGTGATCGCGGTGCCGAGCGGCGCAACGGAGGACTGGAAGCCGCCCTCGGCCAGGGCGATCACATCCATGTAGCCCTCGGCCACGATCAGCGGCGCACCCCGCCCGGAGGCCGCCCGCGCGGGCCCGTGGTTGTAGAGGCTGCGGCCCTTGTCGAACAGCTCGGTCTCGGGCGAATTCAGGTACTTGGCGTTGTCATTCGGGTCCATCGCCCGGCCGCCAAAAGCAATCGCGCGCCCGCGCGCATCGCGGATCGGGAACATGATCCGGTTGCGGAAGGTGTCGTAAGGCTTGCCGCCCTTGTTCGAAGGCTTGCCGAGGCCCGCGCCGAGGATCAGGTCCTCAGCCACCCCCTTGCCGCGCAAATGGTCCCAGAGGTTCTGCCAGCCGTTCGGGGCAAATCCGATCTCCCAGCGGTCCAGCGCCGGCGGCATCAGCCCGCGGCGCTGAAGGTAGGCGCGCGCCTCCTGCGCCGCACCGGTCTTCAGCTGCAGGCGGAAGAACTGCACCGCCTGTTCCATCACATCGGCGAGCAGCGCCCGGCGGTCCTGTTTCTCCTGCGCCCGGGGATCGCGTTTGGGCATCTCCAGCCCCGCCTCCCCCGCCAGGATCTCCACCGCTTCCATGAAGCTGACGTTTTCCGTCTCCTGCACGAACTTCAGCGCATCGCCCTTCGCATGGCAGCCGAAGCAGTAATAGAACCCCTTGCGGTCCTCGACGTGGAACGACGCCGTCTTCTCGTGGTGGAAGGGGCACGGGCTCCAGTAATCCCCCTTGCCCGGCTGCGACTTGCGCTGATCCCACATGACCTTGCGCCCGACAACGTCAGACAGGCTGACCCGGGTGCGCAGTTCATCAAGGAAGCCGGGCGGCAGGGACATGTCAGTTCGACTTCAGCTGTTTTTGCATTTCCTGGATCCGGTCCCAGTTCTCCAGGCACTGCTGCTCAAAGACCGCGCCCAGATCGGTGCCGCGCAGGTCGCGCCGCTTCATCGCGTAGACATGCGCGGAAAGCTGCGGGATCGCGCGGGTGTAGACTTCCGGCCATTCCGGCTCACTCGCCAGAATCGCCTGCTCCACGTCGTCCTGCGGCACCCGGTCGAGGCGCGCCTGCTGGACCGCGGCCATGACCTGGCCCTGATACTTGCAGCTTTCTTCTTTGGTTTCGGATGCATAGGCCGGCGCCGCCAGCAAGGCAGCGGCGAGGAAGATGCGGATCATGGATCAGCTCCGGGAATCAGTTCGTGATCCACGGAGGTTACCCCCGCGCCGCCAGAGCTTCCATCGCTGTTTTCAGATCATGCACCAGCGTCTGCGTCATCGAGCGGAACACCATGATGCGGAAAGCATCCGGGCCCACGCGCGTAACCGAGGCCATCATGTGCTTCAGTTCACTGCGCAGGGTGCGGCCTTGCGCAAACTGCCGCGCCCTCAGATCCACCGGCACCAGCCGCGCCAAGACATCTTCGGCGCCCGCCCCCTCCAGCCGCACCACCGCCCAGGCGTCGCTCTGATCGGTGAGTGCCGCATGTTCCGCAAGGCTTGCGTCCGGCGCCGCCCCGATCAGGAGCGCCATCTCCCGTCCAAACCACAGCGCCTCCACGCCCTGGCCCTGCAACGCGCGGTTCGGATCGGGAAACCCAACACCATGCGCCGCCTCCATCGCCGCGCCCAGCGCCTCCCGCCGCCCCTTGTAGGGCGCGATACTCCACATCGTGCCCAAATGTTCCTCGCTCAGGCGCATCCCGCCAATTGCGGCGGGCAGCAGCCCCAAGCAAGCACTCTTAGCCGTCAGCTCAGCCACGCGCCCTCCCTCCCTCAGGGTCAAAGAATACCGGCGGCACCACCTCGCACAGCGTGTCCGCCCCGCGCATGTGATCGACCAGCCGCACCGTTTCGCCAATCCGCTCCGGCCCCTCCTTCAGGAAGCCAAGCCCGATGGGATGCCCTAGCGCGGGCGAGAAACAGGCGGAGGTCACATAACCCTGATCCGCCGCGCGCTCGACCGGATCGCCGGGGGTGAAGAGATGCGCGCCCGCGGTGATCTCTTGCGCCGCGCCCGCGGGCTTCAGCCCGACGAGCCGCATCCGGTCCTCTGCCACCAGGCCCTCACGCGCCGCCATCGCCTTGCCGATGAAAGGCTTCTTCTGCGACATCATCCCCTGCAGCCCAAGGTCGTGCGCCGTGACCGTGCCGTTGATCTCGGCATGGGTGATCAGCCCCTTCTCGATCCTGAGCACATTGAGCGCCTCCATCCCGTAAGCTCCGCCGCCCAGCGCCTCGGCCCGCTTCAACAGCTCCCGGTACAGGCTCTCGCCATAGCGCGCGGGCACCGCGATCTCATAGGCCAGCTCGCCCGAGAAAGAGATCCGGAACAGCCGCCCGTTGACGCCCAGCACGGAGACCTCTCCACAAGCCATGAAGGGCCAGCTTTCACTGCCGAGCTCCTGCTCCAGCAGCGCACTCAGCAGCTCCCGCGATTTCGGCCCGGCCACGGCAAACTGCGCCCAGTGCTCGGTGACCGAGGCAAAACGCACGTCCCACTCCGGCCGCAGCACTTGGGAAGCAAACTCCAGATGCGCCATCACCTCCCCCGCCGCGGCGGTGGTGGTGGTCATCACGTAGTGGGTGTCCCCCAGCCGCGCGGTGGTTCCGTCATCCATGACAAACCCGTCCTCGCGCAGCATCAGCCCATAGCGCACGCGCCCCTGTTTCAAGGTGCTGAAGGTGTTGGTGTAGACGAAATCCAGCAGCCTGCCCGCGTCCGGCCCCTGGATGTCGATCTTGCCGAGGGTGGAGACATCGCAGATCCCCACCGCACTGCGCACCATCGCCGCCTCGCGGTCGCAGGACTGGCGCCAGTGGGTCTCCCCCGCCTTGGGGAACCAGGCCGCCCGGTACCACAGCCCGGCCTCTAACTGCTCGGCGCCCCGCGCCTCGCTCTCCCGGTGCGAGGTGAGGAAGCGCTGCGGCTTGAACCCCGCCTCCGTGGCCCCCGCCCCCATCGCCCCGAGCGCAACCGGCACAAACGGCGGACGGAAAGTGGTGGTGCCGGTCTCGGGGATTGTCCGGCCCGTGGCATCTGCCAGCACCGCCAGCGCCGAGACGTTCGAGATCTTGCCCTGATCGGTCGCCATGCCTTGCGTGGTGTAGCGCTTCATGTGCTCGACCGAGCGGAAGTTCTCCGCCGCCGCCTGTTTCACGTCCTTCACGGTGACATCGTTCTGGAAGTCGAGCCAGGCGCGCCCGCGGCCCGGCACTGCCCACAGCGGCGTGATGCGGTAGGGATCATCCTCCGCCTCGAGCAGGTCCGCTGCGGGGGAGTGCCTGCCCAGCGCCTCCAGCACCTGCCCCGCCGCCGCCGCGCCCTCGCGCAGGCAGGCGGCGGTGGAGAAGGCGCCATTGCAGGCCCCCGCCGTCACCATTCCCGGCACCGCGCCTTCCGCTGGCACAAAAGCCGCCAGCTCGCGCCGCCAGACCGGCCGCGCGTTCAGGTGGCAGGTCAGATGCACCGAGGGGTTCCAGCCGCCAGACATCGCCAGGCAGTCGGTCTGTATCCTCTCCTCGCCGCGGACCGAGCGCAGGGTGATGCTCTCCAGCCGCCGCCGCCCCGCCGCGTCGCAGACCTGGGCGCCACGGATCACCGGCCAGTCACCGTTTTCGGGGCCATCATGGCGGCTGTCGATCACCGCCGCCACATGCACCCCCGCCGCCGCCAGATCGCGCGCGGTGCGGTGCGCCTGGTCGTTGTTTCCAAAGACAGTGACCCGCTCCCCGGGCGCCACCCCCCAGCGGTTCAGATAGGTGCGCACCGCGCCCGCCATCATGATCCCCGGCCGGTCGTTGTTGCGGAAGGCAACGGGCCGCTCGATGGCCCCCGCCGCCAGCACTGCGTGTTTGGCCGCGATGCGCCAGAAACACTCGCGCGGCAGGAGGCTCCCCTCCGGCGAAGCACTGCGCGGCAGATGGTGCGAAACACGCTCCAGGGCGCCATAGGTGCCCTGGTCGTAGGCACCGGTGACGGCGGTGCGCGGCATCAGGCGCACGTTCTCCATTGCGCGAAGCTCCGCCACAGCTTCCGCCGCCCAGAGATGCCCCGGCTTGCCGCCGACCTCCTCGCGCTCGGCCAGCAGCCGCCCGCCCATCTGGCTGTCTTCCTCGCAAAGGATCACATCGGCGCCCGCCCGGCCTGCCTGCAAGGCCGCCATCAGCCCCGCAGGCCCGGAGCCGATCACCAATACGTCGCAGAAGGCATAGGCCTTCTCGCAGGTGTCCGCGTCCGCCTCACCCGAAAGCGCGCCCAGCCCGGCCGCCCGGCGGATCACGGGCTCATAAAGCTTCTCCCAGAACCCCGCGGGCCACATGAAGGTCTTGTAATAAAACCCGGCGCCAAGGAAGGGCGCGGCGAGGTCGTTCACCGCCAAGAGATCCCTCTCCAGCGACGGCCAGCGGTTCTGGCTGCGCGCCTCCAGCCCCTCGTACAGCTCCTGCCGGGTGGCGCGCACATTGGGGTCCTGCTGCCCGCCGCGGCCGATGGTGACCAGCGCGTTCGGCTCCTCGCTGCCCGCGGTCAGCACGCCCCTCGGGCGGTGGTACTTGAAAGACCGCCCCACCAGATGCACCCCATTGGCCAGGAGCGCCGCCGCCAGCGGCTCGCCCTCCAGCCCCATCATGTGGCGCCCGTCAAAGGAAAAGCTCACCGGCCGCGCCTCCGGGTTCAGCCCCTTGCCTGCCAGCCTCATGCCGCCCCTCCCAGTCCGGCATCCGCTGCCAGCCGCACCGCCAGAACCGCGTGGCTCACGGTATCGCGCGTCACCACCAGCCAGGCGCCGCAGCCCATTTCGTGATACCACAGCTCCTCCAGACGCCCGGCCGGGTTCTCACGCAGGTGCAGATAGCCGTGCCAGGCGTCCAGCCCCGCGCCATCCGGCGGCCGCAACGCTGCCGCCCCCTTCACGGTAAACTCCCGCCGGTCCCGCTCGCCGCAGTGCGGACAGCTGATCCTCATGTTTCCCGCTCCTTCATCTTGCCGGAAATACTCCGGGGGTGAGGCCGCCAGGCCGAGGGGGCAGCGCCCCCTGCCACGCCTGCCACAAAGTCAATGCAGGTTGTGCTGGGCACCGGTGCCCTCCTCGTCCATCAGCCCCCGGCCGGTGCGGAACCTGTCCAGCCGGAACTTCTCCGCCGACGGGTGCGGGCGGTCCGTGGCAATCAGATACGCATACGCATGACCCGAACCGGGCGTCGCCTTGAAGCCGCCGTAACACCAGCCGCAGTTCAGGTAGAGCCCGTCGACGGGTGCATGATCGATGATCGGCGAGCCATCCGGCGTCATGTCCATGATGCCGCCCCAGCTCCGCAGCAGCCGCGCCTTGCCGATGGCGGGCAGCATCGCCATGCAGGCCTCCATCGTGTGCTCCGCCATCGGCAGGTTGCCCCGCGCCGCGTAAGACGCGTAGAAATCCAGGTAGCTGCCAAACACCAGCCCGCCCTTGTCGGACTGGCTGATATAGAGATGCCCCTCGGCAAAGGTGATCACGTGGTCGATCAGCGGCTTCAGCCCTTCGGTCACGAAGGCCTGCAGCACGTGGCTTTCAATCGGCAGGGTGAGGCCGGCCATCGCCGCCACCTGGCCGGAGCGCCCGGCCGCCGCCAGCGCCACTTTTCGCGCGCGGATCACCCCGCGGGAGGTCTGCACGCCGGTGACCCTGCCGTCCTCCACGTTGATGCCGGTCACCTCGCAGTTCTGGATCAGGTCCACCCCGCGCATGTCCGCGCCGCGGGCATAGCCCCAGGCCACTGCATCATGGCGCGCGGTGCCCGCCCGGCGCTGCATCAGCGCGCCCCTGATCGGGAAGCGGTTGCTCTCGTAGTTCAGAAACGGCGCCAGCCTGCGCAACTGTTCGCGGTCCAGCAGCTCGGCATCGTCGCCCTGGTTCACGATGGCATTGCCCCGCCGCACCGCGGCGTCTCGCTGGCCGTCGTTGTGAAAGACGTTGAGGATACCGCGCTGCGACATCATCGCGTTGTAGTTCAGATCCTGCTCCAGCCCCTCCCAGAGCTTCAGCGAATGCGAATAAAACTCGGAATTGCCGGGAAGGTAGTAATTGGCGCGCACGATGGTGGTGTTGCGCCCGACGTTGCCGCCGCCGAGATAGCCCTTCTCCAGCACCGCCACATTGGTGATCCCGTGCTCCTTGGCGAGGTAATAGGCGGTCGCCAGCCCATGCCCGCCGCCGCCGATGATCACCACGTCATAACTGCGCTTGGGCTCCGGGTCGCGCCACTGCGGCCGCCAGCCCTTGTTGCCGGTCATCCCCTCGCGCAGCACGCGCCAGCCCGAAAACCGCATGCCATTTCTCCCCGTTAGACAGCCACCCGCCCCGCAGCGCGGCTGGCGGCAGGACATACGAACTGCGAATATCTGTCCAGTCCAAAATCACCGCCCAGCGCACGCGGCGCAGCAAACAGGGCACACTCAATAAGCAGGCAGCGGTTCAGTTTGCCCAGTGGCAATCTTCAAGAAAATTCCAGGGAGAGCCACGATGCGCCGCTGCACAGTAATACTGATTTCGCTGCTCACATTGGCGGTGCCGGCTAAAGTCTGGGGTGAGAAAGCTGCAGGTATCCTTAGCCCCGCGGACATCCAGGAGCGCTATCAGGAAGCTGCGGACGAATGGCCCGAAATTCCGGAATGGGTGCTTCTGGCCTTCGCCGCACCGCTGGACCGCCGTTTCTTCGACAAGAAGCCGCACTTCTCAAGAGTTACGGGCACTGTGACGGGCTGGCACGTTCAGCCGGGGGCAGGACGGCTGCAAAGTTATGCAACGGCCTATATCATCGGGCAGGCCCTGTCGCATCACCAGATCCTGACCTGGCACGTGAACCAGGTATTCCTCGGCCAAGGCTGCTTTGGCGTTTCCGGCGCTGCCATGGCCTACTTCGGCAAGACAGCCGAGGAACTGACCCTTGGGGAAGCGGCCTATCTCGCAGGCCTGCCCATAGCCCCTGCGGTCTTCCATCCTTTCAGATCGTATGAACGCGCGGTTCAAAGGAGAAACTTCGCGCTTGGGGAAATTCTGAAAGCAGGATTTATTATTAAATCCGAAGCGACAGCGGCAATGGGGAAGCCGCTGATTGTCCGCGACCCTCTGGGCACCTGCGGCAGCCGCGGCTAGCCGGCCGCGGCAGGAACGCGAAGCGCAATGGCGGAGGCGCCGCCGCAGCGCATCCCGGACGGGTCAGACAGTATTGCGGCCCGCGCTCACCCGCAGCAGTCCTTCCCCATTTGCACCGGCGGGCAAGCCACGGTGCCGTAGGAGCAATAGACGCAGCAGTCGCCCGGCTTGGGCCGCAGCAGCGCCTTGCAGGAGGGACATTCATAGAACCACTGGCAGGAGTCGGTTGGCATCGTGCCGGTCTCCGCATGCCCGCATTCCGGGCAGGTCACCTTGCTTTCCAGCACCACGGATTGCTCTGTCATCTTACATCCACGTAATCAAATAATCGTTAATCCGGGCTTCGTTCACCACAACACCCCACGCCAGGCCGGTCACTGCGGCGCTCCCCGCAAGCCACCATTTCAGCTTCGCAACCGCGCCGTGCCGGTAAGACACCCACCACGACACCGCAACCAGCAGGGTCGAGAGCGCCAGCACATAATAGCTGGCCGCCGCAATTTTCCCAAACATCGCAAAGCCGCCGCCCCCCAGGCCCAGCAGCATCATCGTCATCGGCAAGACACAGCAACTTGCCGCTCCAAGCGCAGATACTGATCCCAAGCAGCTCACTCCCAGGTGTTTCTCCATTGCTTTCCTCCGCTGGCATCGTTTCGCCGCATTGCAGCTCCTGTGCCTGAGGGTATAACTTCTGTAGCGGCTACAGGATCAAGAGAAACGGTATCACATGATTGCGATAGGAGAGGCGTCCAGGCAGAGCGGGGTCGGCATCGAAACAATCCGCTATTACGAGCGGGAAGGAATCGTGCCCAGGCCGGCGCGGGCTGCGAACAACAGGCGCCTTTATTCGGCGCAGGACGTGGGCAGGCTGCGCTTTCTGAAACGGTGCCGCGATCTCGGGTTTCCGCTTTCAGACGCGAAGACACTGCTCGCCCTTTCCGAAGGGGGCGGCGAAGACTGCCGGGCCGTGCGGGAAATGGCAGAGCTTCACATTGCCGGCATACGCAACAAGATCGATGAACTCAGGCGCCTGGAAGCCGCGCTGAAGGAACTTACGGCCAATTGCGTTCGGGGAAACCTCTCCTGCCCGTTGCTGCACGAGTTGCGCACCGTGCTGGACTGAACGCGGTCTCATCGAAAAAGGGCGGAAGGTTGCCCCTCCGCCCCGCCGTTCCATGCTCCAAGCGCCGCTTACAGGCCCTTGGCGTGGTAGCTCTTGGCGACCTTGTCGATCGACACCAGATAGGCGGCGGTGCGCAGGTCGGTGACGTCGTCGCGGCTGTGCCAGACCTCGCGCATCGACTGGTAGGCCACCCGCATGGTGTCATCGAGACCGGAACGCACCAGTTCCAGCTCGCCCGCGCCTTTCAGGTACTTGTTTTTGAAGTTCGGGGACATCGACCAGGTTTCGCCCATCACATCGTCCAAGCGTTGCAGCTCGTCGATCACCAGCTGGTGCCGCGCCTCTTCCTGGCGCCGCTGCATGCGGCCGAACCGGATGTGGGAAAGGTTCTTGACCCATTCGAAATAGGAGACGGTCACACCGCCGGCGTTGGCGTACATGTCCGGGATGATCACGCAGCCCTTCTTGCGCAGCACCTCGTCGGCGCCCGCGGTGACCGGTCCGTTTGCGGCCTCGATGATCAAGGGCGCGGTGATCCGCTCGGCGTTGCCGAGGTTGATCACCCCTTCCAGCGCCGCCGGGATCAGGATGTCGCATTCCTCTTCCATCAGCAGCGCGCCGTCTTCGACAAAGCGTGCATCCGGGTAACCGGTGATGCCGCCGTGCTTGACGATCCAGTTGTGCACCGCCTCCACGTCGAGCCCGTCGGGGCTGAACAGCCCGCCGTCCCGCTCGATGATGCCGGTGATGCGGGCGCCGTCTTCCTCGGCCAGGAAGGAGGCCGCGTGATAGCCCACATTGCCAAGCCCCTGCACGATGACGCGCTTGCCTTCCAGCGAGCCGGTCAGCCCGGCGGCGGCCATGTCGTCGGGATGGCGGAAGAACTCGCGCAGGGCGTATTGCACACCACGCCCCGTGGCCTCGACCCGGCCCGCGATGCCGCCGGCGTTCAAGGGCTTGCCGGTGACGCAGGCCTTGGAGTTGATGTCGGTGGTGTTCATCCGCGCATATTGGTCGGCAATCCAGGCCATTTCGCGCTCGCCGGTGCCCATGTCGGGCGCGGGCACGTTCTGGGAGGGGTTGATCAGGTCGCGCTTGGCCAGCTCATAGGCGAAGCGGCGGGTGATCAGCTCCAGCTCGTGCTCTTCATACTCGCGCGGGTCGATGCACAGGCCGCCCTTGGAGCCGCCAAAGGGCGCTTCCACCAGGGCGCATTTATAGGTCATCAGGGCCGCCAGCGCCTCCACCTCGTCCTGGTTCACCGCGGGGGAATAGCGGATGCCGCCCTTCACGGGCTCCATATGTTCCGAATGCACAGAACGGTAGCCGGTGAAGGTATGCATGCTGCCGCGCAGGCGCACCCCGAACCGCACCGTGTAAGTCGCGTTGCAGACCCGGATCTTCTCCTCCAGCCCGGGCGGGAGATCCATCAGGGAAACGGCTCTGTTGAACATCAGGTCCACGCTTTCGCGAAAACTGGGTTCTGTGCGGCTGCTCATGTAAACTTCTCCGTACTCAAACATCGACTCGGTGCCGAATGTGCCCTCACTTTATGCAGAGACGATTACCGAGTGCGACCTTTTTGACCCTTTCCCGGCGCAAAGAATCGGCCTCCGACCGCAAATTTTTGATTCGCGTCCCGCCCGCCCGGGAGTGATGCCCGACCGCGGAGCACGCCAGGGCCGCCGTGCCGGAGCCGCCGGAACCGGAACAATTGTACGCATTGCGGCCCGCCTCCGCCCCATTTCGGCCATGTTCACCAAGCATTAACAGTTGCGAATTGCGCAGCCCGCCTTGCGCCGCGCAGCGCTCTGCCGCCCGGGGGATGTCCATATGTCTGCACGCCATCGCAATACCACCGTCCTCAGCAGCCGCCTGCTTGCGCAGGCCCGCGCCTTCCGACGGCAGGAGGAGGGCGTCCTGGCCAAGCCGCTGGTGTTCTTCTTTCTGTCGATGCTGGCGGTCGGCGGCATCGGCGTCGACCTGATGCGGATGGAGCGCGACCGCACGGTACTGCAATACACCCTCGACCGCGCGGTGCTGGCGGCAGCCGACCTCGACCAGCCGAAGGCACCGGAAGTGGTAGTGCAGGACTACCTGAGCAAAGCGGGGCTCGAAGACTATTACCAGGCACCGGTCGTGCAGGAGGGGCTCGGCTACAAAAGCGTGGAGAGCACCATCGACACCACCTTCCCTGCGCATCTCCTGAAGTTCGCGGGCGGCGACAACCTGCCGCTCTACGCCAACGCCCGGGCCGAGGAGACGATCGGCAGTGTGGAGATTTCGATGGTGCTCGATATCTCCGGCTCGATGCGCTCGAACAACCGCCTCACCAACCTGAAGACCGCAGCGCACAGCTTCGTCGACCAGATCACCCAGAATACGGACGTCAGCAACCTGTCGATCTCGATCATTCCCTACGCCACGCAGGTGAACGTCGGCGAGGCCCTGCTGAGCAAGTACAACGTCTCGCAGGAGCACAATTACTCGTTCTGCGTGAACTTCATCAAGGACCAGTTCAGCAAGCACACGCTCAGCCGCACAGAACCGCTGGAGCGCACCGCGCATTTCGACACGTTCACCTATTCGGAGAACATGATCTCTTCGCCCGTCTGCCCGACGCGCGCGGGCTCGCAGATCCTGCCGTTCACGAATAATGCGGCGACCCTGCATGCCTACATCGATACCCTGTCGGCAAACGGCAACACCTCGATCGACATCGGCATGAAATGGGGCAGCGCCCTGCTCGACCCGACCGCGCGCAGCGTTGTCAGCGACCTGATCGCCGAAGGCGAAATCGCCGCGGCCTTTTCCGGCCGCCCCACGGACTACGGCAGCGGCGACACGCTGAAGATCATCATCCTGATGTCGGACGGCCAGAACACCAACCAGTACATGCTGAACCCATCGCGCCGCGAGGGCTTGTCGGACGTCTGGCATAACCCGGATGCCAACACTTACCCGGGCAACGACGGCTCCGGCGCTTACTCAGTGTACCACTCGAACGGGCAGAAGAGTTATTACTGGGCGCATATGAACCGGTGGGAGGATCACCCCTACGGCAACGGCACATATGAAATTTGCGATAGTTATGGGTGTGAAACGGTGCAAGAAGAAGGCACGGCAACCCGCCTCGAATACCCCGAGCTCTTCGCCCGCGCCTCGCTCGCCTGGATCGCCCGCTACATCTACGAATTCAGCAGCAGCGCCTGGTCGGACTGGTTCACCGCGGGCCGCTACTTCCATAACCGGACCGCCAAGGACCAGCACACCAAGGCCATCTGCGGCATCACCAAGGACCAGGGGGTGATCATCTATTCGGTGGGTTTCGAGGCGCCGTCCAACGGCATGAGGGTGCTGGAGGACTGCGCCAGCTCGCCTGCCCATTTCTTCGACGTCGAAGGGCTGGAGATCAGCGATGCCTTCTCCTCCATCGCCACTTCCATCCGCCAGCTGAGGCTGACCCAATGATCGCCCGCGCATCTGGGACGCTGCGCCGGTTCCGGTCCCGCGAGGACGGCAATGCCACGGTCGAATTCGCCATCGTCATCCCCGCCTTCCTGATGATCCTGATGTCCACGGTCGAGCTGGGCCTGATCAACATCCGCCACTCGCAGCTGGAGCGCGCGCTGGACGAAACCGTGCGCAGCATGCGACTGAGCACCGGGGCCGACATGACTCACAACGCGATCCGCGACGAGGTCTGCACCCGCTCCGGTTTCATCGAGGATTGCACAACCTCCTTGCGGCTGGAACTGCTGCAGATGGATCCATTCGCCTGGACCGGAATCGATCCGGTGCCGGACTGCGTCGACAAGATCGAGGATGTCCAGCCGGTGCGAAATTTCCAGAACGGGCGCTCGAACGAGCTGATGGTTGTCCGCGCCTGTATGAAGTTCAAGCCGGTCTTTCCGGCCTGGGGCCTGGGCGGCAGCCTGGGCAAGGACGCGGACGGCCGCATCAGCCTCACCGCCGCTTCCGCATTCGTTCACGAGCCGAGGTAGACCATGCTGACAGCACCCACGCGAAGCACGTTCCGAACCACGTTCACGCGGGCGCTGGGGCGCCGGATCGGCGCTTTCGCCCGCGACACCCGCGGCAACGTGTCGATCGAATTCGCCTTCTATGCCCCTTTGCTGCTTGGGCTGTTTGCGGCGATTTACACCTTCTTTGACGCCTTCCGGCAGGAAAACGTGAACCTGAAGGCCGCCTATACGATCTCGGATCTCATTTCGCGGGAAACCAATTACGTGAACGAGGCCTACATCGACAGCATGCATGCGCTGGCGGGGCTGCTGGTGCGCGGCGGCACCTCGCTGTCGACCCGCATCTCGGTGGTCCGCTGGGACGAAGCCGGCAACCGCTACTACGTCGACTGGTCGAAGGTGCGCGGCACCGCCTATACCGAATGGGCCGATGGCGACATCAACAATATTAAGGAAAAACTGCCCGCAATGCCCGATCAGGAGCGGGTGATCCTGGTCGAGACCAAGAACAGCGTCGAGCCCGCCTTCAACATCGGTCTGCCTTCAATGGCGATAGAGAACTTCATTTTCACCCGTCCGCGTTTCGCGCCGCAAGTGGTCTTCGTCGAAAGCAAGGGCAATGGGAACAGCCACAACGATGATGCCGAAAAGGTGAAATGACCCGCGGTCCGGCTCAGCCGCGTTTGGCGATCATGATGGCGAGGATTTCCGACATCGTCTTGCTCTGCGCGCCCGGGGTGACGCCGCCGATGCCGATACGGCGGCCGGCCCGCCACCACAGGCCCGGCATCCAGGCCCGCGGGCCCGGCGTGCTGGTGCGGATCAGGAAGCCGTTCGAGGGTTTGAACGCGAAGACGCCGCGGTCCACCGCCTCGATCTCAGCCACCGGCGCGATCACCGTGCCGTCGGAGCAGCGCAGTTCTTCCTCGGTCAGTTCGATCCGGTGCCGGGTCGCCTGCCACAGCCGCACCGCCATCCACAGCGCGCCGGTGCCCGCGGCCAGCAGGAACACGATCCACAGGGGTGCCGGCGGCACGGCCAGCGCCACATAGACCAGCACCGCGCCCACCGTGCCCAGCATCACCGTGCCCATCACCCGGCGCGGGGCCGAGGCCTCCACCGTTGCCAGAATCTCGCTGCTCATGTCCTGCTCCCCTCAGCCTGCCGGCTGGGGCATAGCTTGAATTTGCCGCGGAATACAGCCCCCGCCGGGGCTATTGCCCCGCGGCGCGGCGGACCTGCACCTCGTAACCCGGCTCCTCCGGCTCGTCATCCGTCATCTCCGCCGGGAAACCGGGCGCAAGGATGTCGAGCCCCGTCGCCTCCTCCAGGCGGCGGATGATGTTGGGCGAAAGTTCGCGCTCGCCGTAGCGCGCAATGCCGTCGTCGAAGATCTTCACCATCAGCGGGCTCACTTCCAGCGGCACGCCCGCGCGCTCCGCCACCTCCTGGAACAGGCCCACGTCCTTCTTCACCAGGTCCATGGTGAAGGAGATGTCGCGGCTGCCGTTGAGGATCACCTGGCTTTCGGTCTCATGCGAGAAGGAATTGCCCGAGCTGATCCGGATCGCCTCAAAAGCCACGTTCAGATCCATCCCCGCCGCCTTTGCCGTCACCAGCGCCTCGGCATTGGCGACCAGATGCACGGTGGCGAGGTAGTTGGTCACCACCTTCAGGACCGAGGCGCTGCCCAGATCGCCGGTATGCAGGATGCGCCGCCCCATGGTGGTGAGCAGCGGCAGGATGGTCTCGAAAGTCTCGCGCCCGCAGCCCGCGAAGATCGAGATATTTCCGGTATCCGCCCGGTGGCAGCCGCCCGAGACCGGGCAGTCCACCGCCAGCCCGCCGCGCGCGATCACCTGCGCGCCCAGCCGCTGCACTTCCGCCGCGTCGGTGGTCGACATCTCCATCCATATCTTGCCCGCGGTAACTTCCGGCAGCATCTGCTGCAGCACCGCGTCCGAGGCCGCGGGCGACGGCAGGCAGGTGATCACCGCATCGCACTCGCGCATCATCTGCGCGGGGCTTTCCCCGGCTCGCGCGCCCCTGGCGCAGAAGCGCTGCATCAGATCGTCATTCAGGTCATGAACACGCAAGTTCACCCCGTTGCGCAGCAGGCTCCCCGCCAGCTTGCCGCCCACATTGCCCAGACCGATGAAGCCCACTTTCAGATCACTTGCCACCAGATCGCTTGACACCGCGCGCTCCTCCCCGTTTGCGCCTCTTTGCCCCATCGCTAGCTTGACCCGATGCATAAATGAAACGAATAATAACGCCATCTGACCTCCGGAATTTTTGTGATACATGCAGGGCCTTCCCAATCTTGTCTGGCTGCGCGCGTTCGAGGCCGCGGCCCGGCTGCAGAGCTTCACCGCCGCCGCGGGTGAACTGGGGCTGACCCAGGCCGCGGTGAGCCACCAGGTGCGCAGCCTGGAGCAGAGCTTTGGCGTGTCGCTGTTTCACCGCCGGGCGCGGCATCTGGAACTCACCGATCTGGGCGAAGCCTATTACCCGGCGGTGGCGCAGGCGCTGACCGGCATCACCTATTCCACCCGCGGCCTCTTGGGGCCGGGAGAGGCGCGCACGGTGACGCTGCGGGCGCCGGTCTCCACCGCGGTCCTGTGCATCGCGCCCGCGCTTGGCGCCTTCCACGCCGCCCACCCGCAAATCCGCATCCGGCTGGTCTCCGCCGTCTGGGCAGGCAGCGCGCAGGATGCTGAGGTCGATGTCGACCTGCGCCTCGGCCCGCCCGGCCGCTACCAGCGCAGCGCGCATCTGTTGTCGGCGGAGCGTGTGATCGCGGTGGCAGCACCTGAGGCGGCGGCAGGCATCACCGGACTGGAGCAACTGGCCTCGCAGACGCTGATCCACATTCACGGCTACCAGGACCACTGGCTGCGGCTGTCGCAGCAGGAGGGGCTGGCGCTGGCGGATCAGGCGCCGCCGGTCTCCGTTGATACCTCGCTTGCGGCGATCGAGATTGCCGCCGCGGGCGGCGGGGTGGCGATGCTGATGCGCCGCTACGCCGCGCTGCCGCTCACGCAGGGGCGGCTGGCGCAGGTGCCCGGCGCGGAAATACCGATGGGCCAGAGCCACTATCTGATGCCTGCCCCCGCCAGTGCCGGCGGCAGCCCCGAGGCCGCCCTGGTGCGCGACTGGATCACCGCGCTGTTTGCTCACGGCTGACTGCCGCGCAGCACGCAAACAGGAGATTCTCCCGCCCGTCCGCGCCGCCTGCGGCATCGCGTCCCGTTGGGCCGGGCGCCGGGCTGACGCCCGGCGGCGGCGCCCCTCGCCAGCCTCTGTTCATACGCGCACAGGCAGCGTGACCCCCGGCCCCTTTTCCGGCCGCGCCCGCAGCTCCTATCTTCCTTTCAACGCAACCCATACCGGAGATAGGCCCATGTCGCTCAGACCCATCGCGGGCATCCGCACCGCCCAGCCGCATATCGAAGGCGCCGGCGTTAAGCTGCACCGCGCCTTCGGCTTTCAGGATCCCTCGGAGCTGGACCCCTTCCTGCTGTTCGACGACTTCCGCAACGAAACCCCCGAGGACTACCTGCGCGGCTTCCCCTGGCACCCGCACCGCGGAATCGAGACCATCACCTACGTGCTCTCCGGCACTGTCGAGCACGGCGACTCGCTGGGCAACCGCGGCACGCTGGGCGCGGGCGGCGTGCAGTGGATGACGGCGGGTTCCGGCATTCTTCATCAGGAAATGCCCGCGGGCAACGCGCAGGGCCAGATGCACGGCTTCCAGCTCTGGGGCAACCTGCCGTCGAGCCAGAAAATGTGCGCGCCGCGCTATCAGGACGTGCAGGGCACCGATATTCCGGAGGTGACAGACGACGACGGTACCCGCGTGAAGGTGATCACCGGCGAGTTCTGGGGCAAGCGCGGTCCGGTGGACGGCATCGCGGCCGATCCGCAGTACCTCGACATCCACGTGCCGGCGGGGGTGAAGAAGACCTTCCGCATCGACACCTACCGGCGCGCCTTTGCCTATGTCTTCGAAGGCGCTGCCGCCTTTGCGGATGCCTCCGCGCCGCAGGGGGTGCTGTTGGAGAAGGAGGTCGCGGGCCAGGAGCTGAACATCCGCGACATGTCCGGCAACCGCAGCCTGATCCGCTTCGGCACCGGGGACGAGATCACCCTGCAGGCAGGCCCCGAAGGCGTGCGCTTCCTGCTGATTTCCGGCGCGCCGATCGAGGAGCCGGTGGCCTGGCACGGGCCGATCGTGATGAATACCCAGGCCGAACTGCAACAGGCCTTCCGCGAGCTGCGCAACGGCACTTTCATCAAGCCTGCGCACTAGCCGCGCCCTCAAAACGCCGGAACGGCAGGAAAACCTGCCCCGCCGCCTGATCAGAGGCACCGCTTTGTGCTATACTCCCCCCATGTGATTGAAGCATGGGGGGAGCAATGATTATCCGCGTGTTCCGCGCCACGGTCCGCGATGACAAGATCGACGCGTTCAAGACATTCCTGAAGGATACTGCGGTGCCGCATGTGCGCCGCCAGAAGGGGCTGGTCTCGGTTACCGCCGGGCTGCCGCGGCCGGAGGCTCCAGCCACTTTCTGCGTCGTGATGGTCTGGGAAAGCATCGCCGCGCTCAAGGCCTTTGCGGGCGAGGATTGGGAGCAGCCGCACGTGCTGCCCGAGGAAGACCCGATGGTGCTCAGCCGCGAGATCGAGCATTTCGATATGATCGGCCTTTTGACCTGACCCGACCCGCCCGCCGCCGCGCCGTCGCCGTCCGCACCGGCCGGGAGCTGCCGGTTGTCAGCCGCCGGATGTGTCCGCGGTCCAGCTGTAGACGGTCTCGCCGTCCTGCGCCTCGGCGCTGAACCCAGCGCGCGCCAGCACCCGGGCCGAGGCCGCGTTGGCCTGCATCACCCCGCCGCGCAGGGTGGCGCCGCTGCCGCGGAACTGCGTTTGCAGAGCGGTGAGCAGCTCCCCGGCCAGCCCCTGCCCCCAGACGTCTTCCACCAGCAGGTAGCCCAGGTTGCGGGTCCGGCTGCGCGGCTCGGGATGCGACAGGATCACCAGCCCCGCGCCGTGGCCATCCCTGCCGAACAAGGCAGCCACCTCCGCCTGCTCTGCCAGTGCGCCAAGGAACGCCCTCTGCGCCGCAGCCTGCGAAAGCCCCTGGAACCCGGGCGGCAGCCAGCGCACCACCGGCTTGGCAAACAGCGCCGCCAGATCACCCTCCGCCAGATCCTGCCAGCGCCCCGCCCGCAGCCGCGGCGTCTGCAGGTCCAGCAAGCTCACGCGCTCACCGCCTTGCGCACCATTTCCCAATAGACCCGCTCCACCTCATCCAGCGACAAGCGACCCTCGGAGCGGTACCAGGTGTTGACCCCGTTCAGCATCGCAATCACCGCCAGCGTCGCGATCTTGGTATCGGCGATGGCAAAGGCGCCTTCCTCCAGCCCGGCCTTCAGGATCGCCTCCAGCCCGTTTTCGTAGTCGCGGCGCAACCCCTCGATCAAAGCGAAGTTCCCGTCCGTCAGGTTGCGCAGCTCCATATAGGCGATGAACACCGCATCCGGCCGCTGCAGATGAAACCGGATGTGAAAGCGCACGAAGTCCTGTAACTGCGCCCGCGCATCCGGCGCCCGCGGCGTTCCGGCCCAGGCCGCCTTCAGGTCCGCCATATGGCCTTCCATCAGGCTGAACAGCAGGCTTTGCTTGTCCGGCGTGTAGTTGTATAGCGCACCGGCCTGCACCCCGACCTCGCGCGCGATCTGCCGCATCGAGACCGCGGCATAGCCATGCTGGGCAAACAGCCTGAGCGCCGCCTCGCGGATGCGCGGCCCGGTGATGTCGGAATGGGAACCTTGGGTGCGTGCCATGGCCGGACGATAACTGAACAACTGTTCAGAAAAAAGATCAAATATTGCGTCAGGCGGCATCGGCGGGATTTCATTTGTGCCGCCCCGGGGAAGCGCCTAGAACCGGCAAGGAATACGCCGCCGCCCGCGGCAGGACATGCCGAAGGGAGGGACGCGACCATGCGCAAGCTGCTGCAACTGACAGGTTTTCTCGCCCTCGCCGCGGCCGCCGCCTGCTCCCGCGTGCCCGAGCTGGAAGACCGGCTGACCCCGGACCTGCGCAATGCCCCCTACCCCGACCTGCTGCCGCTCGGCACCGCGCTGGAAACGCTGCCGCCGCCCCGTCGGCAAAGCGAGGCACTGGAGGCGGAGCTCGGCGCCCGCAGCAGCCGGCTGCAACAGCGCGCCAGGGCGCTGCCGGCGCCTGCGCCGCAAAGCCGGGCGGCGGATCAGGACCTGGAAGCCCGCAGCAGACGGCTCCGGCAGCGGGCAGAGGCACTCAGAAACGCCGAATTCTAAGCGCTTTGCGCCGCCGCCCGCCCCTTGCCGGCGCCGCCTGCCGCTGCGGCGTTGCACGCTGGGGCCGAACCGGCTAAGGCGGGGCCTTGAACCTACCGGAACAGAGGACCTCCAGCTATGACAGAACCGCTTCGCCTTGGGATCGCAGGTTTGGGCACGGTTGGCATCGGCGTGGTCAGGATCATCCGCCGCCATGCCGCGCTGTTGGAGGCGCGCACCGGCCGCCCGGTGGTGATCTCCGCGGTCTCTGCCCGCGACGCCACCAAGGACCGCGGCGTGCCGCTGAAGGACTACGCCTGGGAGACCGATCCGGTGGCGCTGGCGACCCGCGATGACGTCGATGTGTTTGTCGAGCTGATGGGCGGACACGAGGGCGCGGCCAAGGCCGCAACCGAAGCCGCGCTGGCCGCGGGCAAGGACGTCGTCACCGCCAACAAAGCGCTGCTGGCGATCCACGGCCAGGCGCTCGCCGAGCAGGCCGAGGCCGCGGGCCGGGTAATCCGCTTCGAGGCCGCGGTGGCGGGCGGCATCCCGATCATCAAGTCGCTGACCGAGGGCCTCGCCGGCAACGAGATCACCCGCGTGATGGGGGTGATGAACGGCACCTGCAACTACATCCTCACCCAGATGCAGGCCACCGGCCAGGGCTACAACGCCCTGTTCGAGGAATGCGGCCGCCTGGGTTACCTGGAAGCCGACCCCAACCTCGACGTCGGCGGCATCGACGCGGGCCACAAGCTGGCGCTGCTGGCCTCGATCGCCTTCGGCACCCGGCCTGCTTTCGGCAACGTGCAGCTGGAAGGCATCCAGCGCATCCAGCTCGAAGACATCAAGGCCGCCGCGGACATGGGCTACCGCATCAAGCTCTTGGGTGTGGCGCAGCGCTCGCCCCGCGGGCTGGAACAGCGCATGTCGCCTTGCCTGGTGCCCGCCGACTCGCCGCTCGGCCAGCTCGAAGGCGGCACCAACATGGTGGTGATCGAAGGCGACGCGATCGACCAGGTGGTGCTGCGCGGCCCCGGTGCGGGCGAAGGCCCCACCGCCAGCGCGGTGATGGGCGACGTCTGCGACCTGGCCCGGGGCCTGCGCATCGCGACCTTCGGCAAGCCCGCACATCTGCTGGAGGAAACTCCGGCGGCCCAGACCGGCCTGCCCGCGCCCTTCTACCTGCGCATGGGGCTCCTGGACAAACCCGGCGCGCTGGCCAAGGTCGCCTCGGTGCTGGGCGAGGCCGGCGTCTCGATCGACCGGATGCGCCAGTACGGCCATTCCGCGCCGGTTGCCCCGGTGCTGATCGTGACCCACAAGTGCACCCGCGCGGCACTGGATGCAGCCCTCGAAGGGCTGGCCGCCACCAACGTGGTCGATGGCGACCCGGTGGCGCTGCGGATCGAGGAAGTCTGACCCGCCCCGGCAGGTCACACTCCGCCCCGCCCCCCTGCTCCGGCGCAGGCCGAAAGCCGCACTTTTGCAGCCGCGGCGAGGCTTTCCTGCCGCGGCCGCCGCCATCGCCCCTTGCGAGCTGCCCCCCGGGCGCGCTATTCGGCATTAAACGCAGATACTCCCATTCCCCGTTGCAACAGGATTTCCGGTATGACTTCGAACACCTCCGACGCGCCCTTCCATGACCGCATGCTGTCGCTGGGCCTGGCCCGGGTTGCCGAGCAGGCCGCCCTGGCCTCGGCCTCGCTGATTGGCCGCGGCGACGAGAAAGCCGCCGACCAGGCCGCCGTGAACGCCATGCGCGAGCAGCTGAACCTGCTGGATATCGCAGGCGTCGTGGTGATCGGCGAGGGCGAGCGCGACGAGGCCCCGATGCTTTACATCGGCGAGGAAGTCGGCACCGGCAACGGCCCCGGCGTCGATATCGCGCTGGACCCGCTGGAAGGCACCACGCTGACCGCCAAGGACATGCCCAACGCGCTTACCGTGATCGCCATGGGCCCGCGCGGCTCGATGCTGCACGCGCCCGACACCTACATGGACAAGCTGGCGATCGGCCCGGGCTTTGACGACGGCGTAGTGACGCTGGAGATGTCCCCGCGCGAACGCGTCGAGGCGCTGGCCAAGGCCAAGGGCTGCGCCCCCTCCGACATCACCGTCTGCATCCTGGAGCGCCCGCGTCACGAGGCGATGATCGCCGAGGTGCGCGAAACCGGCGCCTCGATCCGGCTGATTACCGACGGCGACGTCGCGGGCGTCATGCACTGCGCCGAAGCCGAGACAACGGGTATCGACATGTACATGGGCCAGGGCGGCGCGCCCGAGGGCGTGCTGGCAGCCGCGGCGCTGAAATGCATGGGCGGGCAGATCTTCGGCCGCCTCCTGTTCCGCAACGACGACGAGAAGGCCCGCGCCGCCAAGGCCGGCATCACCGACCTCGACCGCATCTATGCCCGCGACGAGATGGTAACCCAGGACGTGATCTTTGCCGCCACCGGTGTCACCGGCGGCTCGCTGCTGCCGCGCATCAAGCGCCAGCCCGGCTGGGTCGAGACCACCACCCTGCTGATGCGCTCGAAAACCGGCTCGGTGCGCCGCATGTCCTACCGCACGCCGCTGGCCCCGCATCACATGTGAGCGCCGGATGCAGACCGAACGCCCGGGAAGCGGCTTGCGCCGCTGCCTCCGGCGGGGATATTGAAGGCCAGAAGAAGGGCCGGATCCGATTGGGTCCGGCCTTTGCGTATGGGGGCAGATGATGAGCTTTTTGGGTGTTGAGCAATCCTTGAGCGGGCGCCGCTGGGTCGGACCCGGGGTTGAGACGGACCGGGCCGCGGAGATGATGGCGCAGCAGACCGGCTTGCCGCGCGCGGTCTGCCAGGTGCTGGCGCGGCGCGGCGTGCCGCCGCATGAGGCGCAGGCCTTCCTGGAGCCCAAGCTGCGCGACCTGCTGCCGGATCCGCGCGGCATGAAGGATATGGAAGCCGCCGCGGAGCGCTTCCTCTTGGCGGTGCGCCGCAAGGAGCGGATCGCGGTCTTTGCCGACTACGATGTCGACGGCGGCAGCTCGGCGGCGCTCCTGCTGGTCTGGCTGCGCGAGATGGGGCTTGCCGCGACGCTCTACATCCCCGACCGCATCGACGAGGGTTACGGCCCCAATGTGCCCGCCATGCAGGAGCTGGCGGCGGCGCATGACCTCATAATCTGCGTTGACTGCGGCACCCTCAGCCACGAGCCGATCGCGGCGGCCAGGGGCGCTGACGTGATCGTGCTGGACCACCACCTGGGCGGCGAGACGCTGCCCGACTGCGTTGCCGTGGTGAACCCCAACCGGCAGGACGAAAGCGGCGATCTGGGCTATTTCTGTGCTGCTGGCGTCGTCTTTCTGATGCTGGCCGAGGCCGGCCGGCAGCTGCGCGCCGCAGGGGCCCGCGGCCCGGACCTGATGCAGCTTCTCGACCTGGTGGCACTGGCCACAGTGGCTGACGTCGCGCCGCTCATTGGCGCCAACCGGGCGCTGGTGCGCCAGGGGCTGAAGGTGATGGCCGCCCGCAACCGCCCCGGGCTGGTCGCGCTGTCGGATGTGTCGCGTATGGATTCGGCGCCCGCCGCTTATCACCTCGGTTTCCTCCTGGGGCCGCGGGTCAACGCGGGCGGGCGCATCGGCAAGGCGGATCTGGGCGCGCGGCTCCTGGCCACGGCTGATCCGCAGGAAGCACAGGGCCTTGCCGCGCGGCTGGACGAGCTGAACAGCGAACGCCGCGAGATCGAGAACGCGGTGCGCGCCGCGGCGCTGGAGCAGGCCGAGGCCCGCGGCCTTGAGGCTCCCCTGGTCTGGGCCGCAGGCGAAGGCTGGCACCCCGGCGTGGTCGGCATCGTTGCCTCGCGTCTGAAGGAAAGCGCCAACCGCCCCGCCGTGGTGATCGGCTTTGACGGCGACGAGGGCAAGGGCTCGGGCCGCTCGGTTTCGGGTGTCGATCTCGGCGCCGCGATCCAGAAGCTTGCTGCCGAAGGCCTGCTGGTCAAGGGCGGCGGCCACAAGATGGCGGCAGGCCTCACCGTGATGCGCGACAAGCTGGAACCGGCGATGGAGCGGCTCTCCGAACTCTTGGCGAAACAGGGCGCGGGCCTGGGCGGTCCGGCCGATCTGAAGCTGGAAGGCACCCTGATGCCCGGCGCCGTGAGCGTCGGGCTGATCGAGCAGGTCGAACAGGCCGGCCCCTTCGGCGCCGCCGCCCCCGCTCCGCGCTATGCCTTGCCCAGCCTGCAGGTGCGCTTTGCCAAACGGGTCGGCGAGAGCCACCTGAAACTGTCGCTTAGCGACGGTATGGGCGGCGGTGTGGACGCGATCTGCTTCGGCGCCTTCGACAGCGCCCTGGGACCGCGGCTGCTGGAGCATGGCGGCGCCCGCTTCCACTTCGCAGGCCGTCTGGAAGTGAACACCTGGGGCGGCCGCCAGAGCCCCCAGCTGCGCCTGGAGGACGCCGCCGAAGCGTGATTTATCAAGGGTTTGCGGCCTGTGGATAAGAAAAATCGCAATTCTGTGATTTTCCTCTTGCGAGCCGCAGCCCTTGCCACTAAACACCCGCTCACGCACAGAGTGGCCCGTTCGTCTATCGGTTAGGACGCCAGGTTTTCAACCTGGAAAGAGGGGTTCGATTCCCCTACGGGCTGCCACTTCCCCCCAGAGTTATCCACGCCGCGCCGCCGCTTTAGCTGGCGGTTTTTCTATTTGCGTCTCAGGGATTTAGCCAATTTTGCGGCGTGAGAAAAACTTCGGATTCCGGCAAAAATCCTCTTGCGCCCGCCCCGCGCAATCAGTAGAACCCGCCTCACAGAAAGAGTGGCCCGTTCGTCTATCGGTTAGGACGCCAGGTTTTCAACCTGGAAAGAGGGGTTCGATTCCCCTACGGGCTGCCACTTCCTCCCTAAAACCCCTGTTTTACAGGCATTTTCGATAGGAAGTGTCCCACGTTTTACGCGCCGTGGGACACCGGCTGCTCAGCCAGCCCGGCTCCGGCGCCTGGCCGCCTGTTTCGCAAGGCGGGCCCGATCTACTTTTTTTGGTATAGATCTCAGCGGTTCTCACATCGCTGTGCGAGAGAAGAGCCATCACCTCATAAACCGAGCCGCCCTGCTCCGCGATCTCCTCAGCTCGCGCCTTGCGGACCCCATGCTGTGAGCGGGTGGCTTTCTTCACCTTTTCACCAGCGGAGTTGGTTTCGATGGTGCAAAGGCCGGCTTGGATAATCCATTTTCTCACCCGGTTGCCGAGGCTTCCAGCCGATGCGAACGGTTTGCCCCGTTCGGTGAGCAGGTAAGCAGGTAAGCAGGTGCGTCCTCGGGAAGCCCCGAGAGCTCAACCATCAATTCCGCACTCATTGGTACTTGCACCGGCTGCGCTCCCTTCTTTCCGGGCTGCCAGGAAATTATCTGATTGTCGCCTTCGAAGAGTTCATTGGCAGGGCCAAGAAGGTGCGTGTCCCCGATCCGCCCTGCTGTATCATTGGCAAGCAAGAACCAGCGGCGCGCCATTGTTCCGGGCCCGTGACGCTTCAGGAATGCGGCCTTATCCTCCGCTGTCCAGGGCACGGCCCCACCTTTGGATACGTGCGGATTTTTTACGTCATACACATGACCTTCGTGGTGAAAACCGCATTCCGAACCCCACCGGTATGCCGCCCGCAAGGCCTTGAGGCAGGTAGCCGCGGCCCCAGTCCGGGCCCCGAAAGAATCCCGGATGTGCGTGAAGGCCTCCATAGGCATCGACACTTTTACTGCCCCCATGCGAGCCTTGCGATTTCGGGTCAGGCAATCACAGGCTTGGCGCAGGCCGCGCTCACGGCTTTCCAACGTCTTCTTGTCGAGGTTGCCCGCCTTCACTTGAACTCGCATCCAGGCCACATACCGCTCCCTCAACTCATCCAGCGAGCCTCCAACTGGTTTGGAAACGTGATCCCGTCGCAATTTCTCACCAAACCGAGCGGCGTCGTAGTGCAGCTGAAAATCCGGATGATCCGGCCCCACAGGGATCGTGATCTTCCGGCGTTTCTCGCCCTCGACGCGCACGCGCCAACGCACGTTGCCTGCAGGCGTTTCCTCTTCGCAAAGGCCGGGGAAGTGGACATTGATCTTCATGCCACGTCCTCCCAGGTCAGTGCCGCGTCATTTGCCGCCGGGTTCCGGTCAGCGGCCACGACAAGGGAGTCCGCGATAATAATATCCACGTGAAATCCGCCATCTGCATCGACGTGGACTGCCCCCGGTATGAGGTCAGCCGCGACGATGGCTTTAATGGTGTTGGCGATGGAAGCTTGGGAAGGCTTTGCTGCGGGCATTTTTTGCCCCTTTCTTCTTCCTTTTCGCGGATATTCGCGAACGGTTTCCGTTGCTTGCGAGCGACGACTGCGCCTCGCGAGCAGGAACTCGGTTCATTCTGAAAATCGGAAAATTTGTTTGTTTGATACTCTATCGCAGAGGCGTCAAACGCGGGTGCCGCCGTCCCCGGCTTCCCAGTAACGGCGACCTGGTTGGTCTCACCCAAACCTATCGGCTATTTTCCGCGCCTGCCGGAGATCCAGCACGTGTTGGCGCGCATGCTTGAAGCATTTCCATTGCTCGATGAGATAACGGCCCTCTCGAAGCGTCGGGCAAAGAATATCATCGCCGCTGACATCCAATCGAATGGCCCGGCTACCATACCCTTCCCGAATGTCATTCACGTGCCGGACAATGGCCTTTTCGAGAATTTCCAGAACAGACACGTCCTGAAAATCGAAAAGCACACCGTCGTCGAGGCGTTCGAGCGTTGCCGCGATCTGGCGGAGCTTCAACTCCGGGATCTCAACTGAAGCTTCTCGCCATTCCGTTACGAAGAGCCTCGCATACCGGATGGCTCGAAGAGCAGCCCGCTCCTGAGGAGTTTCTGGTTCGTAACCTGTGTCGTATTGCATCTGAACCTCCCTCATGCAGCCAAATCGAAGACCGGCAGATCCGACGCAGCATCGATGGCGCGCATGTGATCTTCCAGGCGGTCTGTCAAAAGACAGATCTCTTCAACCATCGGATCCATGGGATCGATTTCTGCGAAAAGCGCGGTTTCGAGGCGCAGCGGGTCACCAACGTATTTCAGGGTGAACAGCTCGTGCAGGGCGACGAGATCGAGACGGGCACGGCGGCTCAGCTGCCGGCTCAATCCGAGATGATCCGCCAGATACTGAACGCGTTTCAGGGCCTTTCCGCCGCCCAAAACGAGGGCAGCATTCTGCAGGCCCTCATTGTTCTCGGAAAGAAAGAGAAAAAGGGCCTGAACGGCAGGTGAAGGGGATGTGTGCATAGCGCAACTCCTTTTTAGTGGTTTGCTGCCATTCAGGGCAGCTCAAGAAGGGGGCGGAGCGTCGCTGTGTTGTTCCTTTTCAGTTTTCGAATGACTTTGTGTTCTGCGCGGTCTCAACCTGAGGACTGCGCGGAAAACAAAGGTCTTCGATCTCTTCGTGATTGTGGGTTCGGCCAGATAATCAAATTCTCCTTCGGCATCATCACCATTCAAGCCTCATTCCTTGCTTTCCCTGATCCCTGCCAGCCAAGCCCGGGCCAGTTTGGCCGCATCGTCACCTGCGCGATGAACCGTCGCTTCATTCGCCAGATGGCTGTACACGTCGTGCAGACGTCCTGGAGCAATCTGACCGTCCATTTCCGAAAAGGCCCACCAGACCGCACGATCAAAGTCGTCGAGCGTGATATCCGGTGCTCCACCGATGGATTGCATCAGACGGTCGAGCCAACGCTGATCGAATTCCGGCGCATCGCTGACAACGCGTTTTCCTTGGAGCTTGCCCCGAAGCCACATTGCTACGCTTCCCGCCGTTTCCGCCTCATTCAGAGCGCTCCTAAGGATGCCGTGCACCTTCTCGCTTGCCGGATGCCAGTCATCCATCGACCAAGACGGCTCCGGACGGATGAGTTTCGCCTCGTCAGCAACCCGTCCGCTGTCCACCCAAGCGATACCAACCTCGATGGGCCAGCTTTTGGCCGCCAGACTTGACGCTTCGAAATCGATGAAAACAGGTTCCATGGTTATTCTTTTTTTCAGGGTTGGAGGACGCTTTTCAGCGCATTCTCAACTCGAGGGATGCGCTGAAAAGCTCGCCTCCAAGCCCGTTTCAGGTGAATTCAAAGAGCTTCAAGTTCACGCCGCCGACCATATCCTCAAAGGATTTCTGCCCCTGCAGGCGCTGTGCTTTTGCAACCATTTGGTCTTGGTAATCCGCAGCTGTCCGTGGTGATTTCTGGCCGTTGGCCGCCAGGGCCATGTCCGTTCCGGCAGCCCCCAACTCAACACCCAGAAAGGTATGCAGGATGGTCCGGGCAATATGCTCGCCGGTTCCGAAAACACTGCGCCAGCAATCAGAGATATAGTTGTAGCCCACACCTGCCCCGTCGTTTCGAACGAAGAGCGGCCGATTGGACTTCAGGCAGCCGTTGCGCATCTGGTCGAGCCAGGCCTCGTCACACCCCCTGAGGATCAGTGCATCAATGAATACATTCAGCCGGGGATCAATTTCCGCGTCATAAGTCTCATCATCCTTGGACAGGGTGATGTGCAGCTCATATCGCCCTTGCCGCCACGACAGGTGCTCCCCGAATACAAGCCGTGTATCCGCCAAGCGGACCGGCAGCACAGAAAACAGCGCCAAAGCAGCGGCGGTGTTTCTCAACGCCTGGCGCGAGCGTGGGCATGTCAGGCTTTCCGCCTCCTTCAGAAAGTCCTCCGCGCGGCCGATGATCGCTACCGGCGAATATCCGGTTTTCTGCAGCTTTTCATACTTCTTCTTTGGTGCTTTGCGGGCTTGATCCTCAGCATTTCGCAGGAGCTGCGACAATAGCTCCTGCGCCTCCTGGTCGGCGCCGACATAGCGGGCACATTTCTTCAATGCAGAGAAAGAGGCCAGCTGTGTCGCGGCGGCCAGCCCGCGTCCACGCATGTCGCGGGTGAAGGCCTTCACTGCCTCAACCGAGATTTCCTCCGGCACCCCGGCCTTTCTGGCCGAACAGGCCAGCTGCCTCAGCTTCATTCTGTATGTCGGGATCATTTTTGGAGACGGTGCGATGACACCGTACCCATCAAAGCCTGCCGCCATGTCTGCCAGCGCGTTTTTCCAATGCTCTGGCAATTCCTCCTCCGGAATCGACACCCTGAGCGTGCGCTGCCTTGGCGCCGTGGCCACCGGTTTCCGGGTTTGCGCCTCTTTCCGACGGATGGCGTCAGTCAGAACGAGGATGGCGGGCTGGGCCGGGAAGACAGCCTGCATCGCCTTTTTCAAGGCGCGCAAGCGGTTGGCGGACCGATACCCGGCATCGAATGACAGGCAGTCCGAAACCGAAAGTTCCCATATCGAAGCAATCTGCCTGCCTTCGATGAAGGCGAGGAAATCATCGAGGACACGCAATTGCGGCGCGGTGACAGCCCTCATGTCCAGCTTAGCGGCCAAGGGATCCCAGCGCTGATGCTGCAGGATTTTCTGGACGGTCCGGCGATCAGGTTTCTTCATACCTTCAGCCTCGTCAGATCGAGCACGTATTTCTGCACCTCGAAGCGCTGCACGCGTTTGTTGATCCAGCCATAGTTTTTCCTGGCAGTGCCGACGGTGTCGTCGAGCAGCCGCTCGAGCAGGTCCCACCTTCCCGGGTTGGCTTCGATCAGCAGCGAGGCCAAGCCGTGGCGGAAATTATGCGGGGTCATCGGCAAGCCGGCAGCACGGGTTTCGCGCTTGAACCAGCCGAGAAAGGTCTCATAGGGCAGATTGCCCTCCGCAATAATCCCCGGGAACAGGAAATCGCTGCTATCCGCACCCGGATACAGCGGACGGATCGTTTCCATGTGCCATTCGATCACTTCGAGCCCGTTCAGGTTGCCGCGTTCGATCGGCGCCCAGATCTCGTTGTCGTTCTTGGTGTGCTCCGGCGACAGCGCGATTGTCGCGTGATCGGTCATCCTGCCCGGCAGGTGGAATGTGATGTTATCGCCGCGGATTGCCAGCGCCAGCGCGTTTTCGATGCGGATCGGTGCGCCGCGGGTTTCGAGAGCGCAGACGGCCGCCACCGAACCGATGGAACGCACCTCCTCGATCTCTCTCGAGGTCATTGCCCGCTCATCCGCCGTGAAGTTGTTGAGGAGCTTTTGGGCCCGGTTGCGCAACTGCACGTGCAGGGAAAGGAAGGTCAGGGTCAGTTTCTGCGATCCCAGCAGAGTTTCACAGAAGGTCCTCGCGCAGGGTGACATATGGCTGCCCTGCTTCTTCCCCTGCTTCAAAAACCGGTTGTTTGCGAGCTGCGCCTTCATCGCATCCGGTGACAGGCCATTGCGCGCCATCACGACGTAGATGGCTTTGAGGTAGTCATGTGCCGTCCGGGCGGCGATCTTGCCGGCCCCATCCATGTTGGACGACCACCTGCGCACGACCTGCACTGCATAGTCAGGAGAAAGGAGTTCCCTCAGCCCAAGGTCCGCCACAGGATCAGCGCATTCCGACAGGGTGCTGACAAACTTGCGCAACGCTGCTGTCTTGAAGGACTTGTCATCCTCAGAGGTCCCTTCCTCGTATCTATCTTCGACCGGATCGTATTCTCCACTCGTCGCGTTGAGCACCCAGTCATTGATCTCAGCTGCGACGTGAACCGGGATACCAGGCAGGATGTTGGCGCGCAGAACCGCGGGTTCGGCAAACGGCTCAGGCGGAAGCAGCGGCCGGACCGAAGACAGGTACCGGAAATGATTCAGTTGCCGAAGAGCGGATTGCAGGGATTTCCATTCATTTGATCCCAAACGTGTCCGCAGCCCGCACAGCCATTCCTGGGAAATTTGGCTGGGGCCTTTGCCATGCTGCCGGGCAAGATCGGCCAGCTTCCGGATTGGGATCAGCACTTGGTGCGGATACATCGCCTCTTCGGGCATGCCGGTGAGCGGCTCCACAGCATCGATCAACTCCGCCCAGGCGTCTTGCCGCGCCCGGCGCTCCTGTTCTTCCTGCAGCTGCCCGGTGGCTCCTTTGATGGCGGCGGACACTTTCCGGCGCCAGGCCTTGTAGGCCTTCTCGGTCTTGAAATGCCGGGGATCGAAACCGCCCAGCGGAAAGCGTCGCTTAAATTCATCCAGATCGGCCGGAATGTCTTGCAGGTGCCGGTTCTTGTACAACTCACTGCACCGCATGACCGGGGAGACGTAGTCTTTCTTGTCTTGCGCGATGGTCCAGTCCAGCACGTTCTGCATGGTCACCGGCGCGATGGGTGTGAAAAAGCTCATGAAGGTCTCTTTTCTTGTCCGCTGAATGACAAATTGGCCGTTATTCCAAAAACCGAAGCCGAAAATGACAAATAATCCTCCACTTTCCGCTCCCGAAAATTCGGGGGCGTTTGTCATTTTGTCCGCTCGGCCTGTCATCTGTCCGTTGTTCGGCCAATTCCCTGCCCAGGTGTCATTGTCGCGGGAGTGTTGCTGATAAAATGGGCATGGCGGCACCCTGCTGACAGACAAAAGAAAACCTCCTTTCCGGGTGCGGAAAGGAGGTAGGTCCCGGGAGGAGCTTCGGGAAACTCCGGTTTTGGTTCAGCCTGATTTGGGCGGTACCATGAACAAGGCAGCTGTTGAGGGTGAAGGAGACAATGTGACCTCGGCCTCTCTGCGTGCTGCTTTGCGCGCTCCAGTTCTTTTTGTCTGTCCAGGGATGAACGACAGGTTCTTCTGTTCCCGGCCGAAGGGCAGCTGTTCCCCCAGAAGCCAGCTTTCGATCTCTGCCGGAAAAAACAAGCGCTTTCGGGGACCAAACTCGATATACGCCGGAATGGATTTATCCCGGTGTTCACCATTGCTGCGACGGCGCGTTGTCTTTGCGCTCTCTCCCAGCTTTGCGGCCACCTGTTTCAGCTCCGCCAATGGGTTTTTGAGATCTTCCGGGTCTTTCACAGTTTCGAGGTCGATACCAAGAGCGACCCAAATTCTGATCCAAGGATAGCCTGCGCCGCGCTTCGGGATCCCCATGGTCGTCATGACATCCGGTACAGCAGTGCGATCTATCCGAAAGAATTCGGCAAGATCCTTGACCATTGCCAGATCCAGCTTCCAGTTTGGTTCGTCTGATTGTTCCATCTGCGCTCCATTTCTGGTGGGAAGATGGGTTCAGATCTGTTTTCAAGGAAATGGTTTCAGGTTCGGTCTACAACACCGCACAGGGAAGGATGGGCGGTTTCCGGACCTTCCTTGCGTCTTTTGATGGTAGCTCAAAGTCCAGTTAAGCTGACATTCAGAATAGTCAGTTGCAGAGCCCCCCGAAATTCTTATGCCGGTATCTTACCATGGCGCAGTGGCAGTGGGTTGCTATCGGTTTCAAGCAATACGCTCTTTTGCAAATTTCGCCAGACGCTAATCAGCCAGTGGCCTGCGCCGCAAACCGCCTCGCTGGAGCAAAATGTTGCTTCCGGGCTATTGCTGGTGATTGTATTGGACTGCCAAACCCTTGCTTTGAAAGGCCCCGATGCATGGACAAGTTCAGCCTTGATGCGACTGATATTCGTATCCTCAGCGCAGTCCAGAAGCACGGCCAGCTTAGCAAAACCAAGCTGGCGGAGATCGTCAACTTGTCGCCGACCCCGTGCTGGGCCCGGCTTACGAAATTGAAGGCAGCCGGGTTCATCCGCGGCTATCACGCCGACGTTGCACTCGACCGGGTCTGTGATTTCACGCAGGTGGTTGTGACCGTCTCTCTCACACATCACCGCAAGTCTGATTTTGACCGTTTCGAGGGCCATATCCGAAAGCTGGACGAGGTCACCGAATGCATCGCCACAGGCGGTGGCATGGATTACGTCATGAAGGTCTTTACACCAAGCCTGGCAGCATTTCAGGAGTTGATGGAAACCCTGCTGGCGGCCGAACTGGGGATTGACCGCTACATGACTTACATCGTGACGCGCCACGTCAAATCCGCCCAGCCGAATCTTTCCGGGTTGGCGGCCAGGTCCGGCAAATGACCGGAAGCGTCTGAACGGTCTGCAAGCCTGTCTGACATCAGTCCGTTTGGTCTGCCCAGGTCTTGTTTTTCAGTCCGCTCCCGGCCCGCCTGTGCGGGTAATCCTTCACCCAGTTCAAACAGTCCGCGGCTGATCGGGCCGCCGGTGCAAAGGGTGAAAGACATGACGCAATCAAACAGTTTCGGGTTCGGCACACAGATCCGCAAATCCCCCTATTTCGACGCCACCGTGCGCTGGGGCGCCAAGGGTTTCTCGGTGTACAACCACATGTACATCCCGCGCGATTTCGGCGATCCGGAGCAGAACTTCTGGAACCTGGTGAACGACGCGATCCTGTGCGATGTGGCGGTCGAGCGCCAGGTGGAGATCACTGGTCCGGATGCGGCGAAATTCGTGCAGATGCTGACCCCGCGCGACCTGTCGAAAATGGCGGTGGGCCAGTGCAAATACATCCTGATCACCAATGCCGATGGCGGCATCCTGAACGACCCGATCCTCCTGCGGCTGGCGGAGAACCACTTCTGGATCTCGCTGGCAGACAGTGACATTCTGCTGTGGGCGCAGGGCGTGGCGGTGCATTCCGGCATGGATGTCACCATCGGCGAGCCCGATGTTTCGCCGCTGCAGCTGCAGGGGCCGAAATCGGGCGAGATCATGCGCGCGCTGTTCGGCGACAGCATCATGGACCTGAAATACTACTGGCTGCGCGAAGCCGAGCTGGACGGCATCCCGCTGATCGTGTCGCGCACCGGCTGGTCCAGCGAACTGGGCTATGAGCTCTACCTGCAGGACGGGTCGCGCGGCGACGAGCTGTGGGAAAAGATCATGGCGGCAGGCAAACCCTTTGGCCTGCAGCCGGGCCACACCTCCTCGATCCGGCGGATCGAAGGCGGCATGCTGTCCTATCACGCTGATGCCGACATCCACACCAACCCCTTTGAGCTCGGGCTTGACCGGCTGGTGAACCTCGACATGGAGGCCGATTCCATCGGCAAGGCAGCGCTGCGCCGCATCAAGGAGAAAGGTGTCAGCCGCAAGCAGGTGGGGCTGGTTATCGAGTGTGAACCGCTGAAAGGCCCCAACACCACTTTCTGGCCGGTCACCAAGGATGGCGGCACTGTCGGCAAGGTGACTTCGGCCGTCTACTCGCCGCGCCTTGAGAAGAATATCGCGCTGGCGATGGTCTCTGCCGGAAGTTCGGAACTGGGCACCGAAGTCGAAGTGAAGACTGCCAATGGCCCGGCAAAGGCCAAGATCGTCGAAATCCCCTTCTACGACCCCAAGAAATCGCTCGCAGCAAGCTGAACGCCGGAACGAGGATTTACGGAAATGTCGGATATTTCGATCGATCTGCACTGGCACCGCATTGAGCCCGAACTCAAGCCCGGCGCCTACACGGCGGAGCATACCGTTCAGCTCAACAACGGCTACGACGTGCAGGTGGACGCCGCCCCCGATTATGGCGGCGATCCAAACTGCACGAACCCCGAACAGGCGCTCGCCTCGGCGCTGTCCAGCTGCCACATGCTGACCTTTCTTGCTCTGGCCGCCAAGGCCGGGTGGCCGGTGGCCAGCTACCATGATCACGTGGTGGCGCATCTGGGCAAGAACCCGAAAGGCAAAATGTCGGTGACCCGCTTGGATATGCACCCGCTGGTGCGTTTCGACACCGGCTTTCAGGTCAATGAGGCGGAACTGGCACAGATGCAGGACCGGGCGCACCGCTACTGTTTTATCGCCAATACGCTGGCCGACTTCGTCGAGATCAACATTCGCTGAGCCTCAAAACAGGAGAAAGCCCCGTGCAAGACACCGATATCCTGCTGCGCGACCTGGATGACGATGGCATCCTGCGCCTGACCCTGAACGATGCCGGGCGGCGCAATGCCCTGTCCGAGGCAATGCTGGCGGCGCTGGCCGAAGCCTTTGCCGAAGCGGGGGAAAACCCGCAGGTGCGCGTTATCGTCCTGGCGGCAAACGGCCCCGCTTATTGCGCCGGGCATGACCTCAAGGAGATGACCGCCGGGCGCGCGGCTGCGGATGGCGGCCGGGCCTATTTTGCCAAGGTGATGGCGATGTGCTCTGCCACCATGCGGGCCATCGTCAACTGCCCCAAGCCGGTGATTGCCGAGGTCACCGGGATCGCCACCGCGGCGGGCTGCCAGCTGGTGGCCAGCTGCGACCTGGCCATTGCCGCGGAGACTGCCCGGTTCAGCACGCCGGGGGTCCATATCGGCCTGTTCTGCTCGACACCGATGGTGGCCCTGTCGCGTAATGTTGCCAGCAAACACGCGATGGAGATGCTGCTGACCGGCGACATGACCCCGGCCCGGCGGGCAGAAGAAATCGGCCTGATAAACCGGGCCGTTCCGCCTGCGGAGCTGCAGCAGGCCACGATGGAAATGGCCCGCAAGATCGCGTCCAAGTCGGTGATGACCCTGGGCACCGGCAAACGCGCCTTCTACGCGCAACGGGAAATGCCCCTGGCCGACGCCTATAACTATGCTTCCGGCGTGATGGTCGACAACATGCTCGCCCGCGATGCCGAAGAGGGCATCGGCGCCTTCCTCGAAAAACGCCGCCCCCAATGGCAGGATCACTGAGACCATGACGGAAAACCCGTACAACACCGGTCTGGACCGCACTCCGGCGAACTATCAGCCGCTGACGCCGCTAACTTTCCTGGCACGCGCCGCCAGCGTCTTTCCGGACCGCACGGCGATCGTGCATGGGTCCCTACGGCGCAGCTATGCAGAGTTTTATGCCCGGTCGCGGCGGCTTGCCTCGGCCTTGGCCAAGAAAGGGATCGCCCGCGGCGACACCGTGTCGGCGCTGCTGCCCAATACCCCGGCAATGCTTGAGTGCCATTACGGCGTCCCGATGTGCGGCGCGGTGCTGCACTCGATCAACACAAGGCTGGATGCAGCGGTCATTGCGTTCCAGCTCGACCACGCGATGTCGAAACTGGTGATCGTGGACCGGGAATTCATGCCGCTGATGCAGGATGCGCTGGCGCTTGCCACGGTCTCGCCGGTTCTGATCCAGTATGATGACCCAGAGTATGACGGTGTGCCGGCAGATGCAGAGGCCGCCGACTACGAGGTGTTTCTGACCCGCGGCAAGCCGGATTTCGCCTGGCTGATGCCGGAGGACGAATGGGATGCGATCTCGATCAACTACACCTCCGGCACCACCGGCGACCCCAAAGGCGTGGTTTCGCACCACCGGGGCGCCTATCTGCTGGCGCAGGGCAATGCGCTGACCACCTCGATGCAGAAGCACGCGGTCTATCTCTGGACCCTGCCGATGTTCCACTGCAACGGCTGGTGCTTCCCATGGACACTGTCCGCCATCGCAGGCACCCATGTGTGCTTGCGGCAGGTGCGGGCAGAACCCATCTGGAACGCCCTGGCGGACGAGGGCGTGACCCACCTGTGCGGCGCCCCCATCGTGATGTCGCTGCTGATCTCGGCACCCGCAGAAGCCAAGCGTGAACTTTCCCAGCCGGTGCAGTTCTTTACCGCCGCCGCACCGCCGCCGGAAAGCCTGCTGGCGGACATGAAGGCCGCAGGCTTTGAGGTGACCCACCTTTATGGGCTGACGGAAACCTACGGTCCTGCGGTGGTCAATGACTGGCACCACAGCTGGTCGGACCTGCCGCCTGCCGAACAGGCCGCACTGAAGGCGCGCCAGGGCGTGCGCTACCTGCCTCTTGAGGGGCTGGACGTACTGGACCCCGACACGATGCTGCCTGTACCGCGCGACGGCCAGACCATGGGCGAAGTGATGTTCCGCGGGAACGTCGTGATGAAGGGCTATTTCCGCAATCCCAGGGCCACCGAGGAAGCCTTTGCCGGCGGCTGGTTCCACTCCGGCGATCTGGGTGTCATGCACCCCGACGGCTATATCCAGCTCAAGGACAGGTCAAAGGACATCATCATCTCGGGTGGTGAGAACATCTCCTCGATCGAGGTCGAAGAGGCGCTTTACCGCCACCCGGCGGTTGCGGTTGCTGCCGTGGTGGCAATGCCGCATGAGAAATGGGGCGAAACCCCCTGCGCCTTTGTCGAGCTTGCCAAGGGCAAGCAGGCCGATGCGCAGATCCTGCGCAGCTGGTGCCGCGGCCGCCTGGCGCCCTACAAGGTTCCTGGCAAGTTCGTCTTTTCGGAGATCCCCAGAACCTCGACCGGCAAGATCCAGAAATTTGCCTTGCGCGAGCAGGCAAAGGAAATCGCGTCATAACCAGGGGAGCAGCGCTCCGCAGGCTTAAGTGCTGCTCCTGTTACCTTCAAGGCAGCTGCGGGTGTTTTGCAAATACAGCGAATGTCCGAAATGACGGACAGCGGTGTATCATGCGATATAAGCATGAGCGGCAGCTAAGGGCCGGTATCGCATGTGAGGTTCCTGATGTTCTAAGAAACCGGCCCCAACCTCACCTCGAACCCATCGATGACTTGGAAGGGGTAACCCATCTCGCGCGCCACTTCCTGCATCGCATTTGCGTAGCGCAACCAGTACGCAGAGCCCGTGGATCGTTTATCAAGATCATCGAGAAATGCCATGATCGTGCTCTTATGGAAATCCAACGGAAGGTCCTGGGTGACCGCCAAATCAATAAACCTGAACATTCCATTGAGAGCAGGTTTATGGAGGTATCGTTTCACGCCGGTTTCCCCAGATTCAATCGCCCTGGCCTGAGTTACAAACTTCTCTGGTGCTTCCATCGCGGCGAGCCGTTCGCTGATCCGCCCGGTACGCACGAATTTCCCCGTCTGTTTTTCCTTTACCTTTGTCTTTCTTTCCCCTTCCTGGTTGCACCAGCTGTGGATTCCATTGGTGGAGGAAAGGCAGGATTTTAGAGAAGTATTCCTTTTTCATACCTGGTTTGAGCTGAAGACCTTTTGTCTTGTCCGCGATCTCGGCGATTTCCTCTAACACGATCTGGCGTGCGAGTTTGGCACTTTCCGGGTTAAATTGGCCTGGGAACGCCACAACAAAGCCACGCCAAAACCAAGCGACCGCAAACCGGTACTGGCGCAGAGTTGCCTCCGCCACGGGTTTACGCCGCCGCCCCCGGAACCCGATAGGCTCCCCAGCAACCAGCAGGCCGACCCATTCCTCAAAGTCCGCCTTGAAGCGCGGCGGCAAGGGCTGATCTTCGTTAGGCGAAGGTTTGAACTGGAGCCGTCCAATCTGTGTTTCAGTCAGACCGAACTCCTCACGAATTTCAGGATGAGCGCGAGCTTTTTCAAAAGCGCCGACACCAGACCTGAACAAGGCGCGCTGAGACTGCTCCAAGCCTTGTTGCACCTTCTCTGCCCAGTCTTGGGTCACTCCTGCAGGTTCGATAGCAAGCCTAAGGGCAATCCGGCGCAGCGCCAGAAGGTTGTTCTCATGCACGTAACCAAAATCCCGTTCCCTGCACCAGTCACGCAGCCGTAGCCAATCGTCCTTCGCCTCTTCTTGAACTGCTGACTTTCGGGAAATTTGTCCGGAATACGCTTCCAACCCGGAAATCAGAATACTCCGCCAGGCTTGGTACTGTGCCGGATTGCTGAAGTGCGCTGGCACATCCTTCAGATTGTGAGGCCAGGTGTCCTCGAAATCATGGGGATGAACGATGTTCGCAAGATCGCCATTGCATACGAAGGTTTCGTGGAATTCAATCGCGGCCTTCAGTCTTGGCCAGTTCCCTTCGGGAAGTCCGTTAGCCTCGCCCCAGGATTTCAGTTGTTGAAACATCGTTCTGCCACTCCTTTATAAAGGAGATTGGCCGGTTTTGGGTTTTCCAAAGCGGTTTTCTGACATCTTTTTCGTCAGGCCTTCATTTGCAAGGATTGCTGGGCTTCGCCGGCTTCCGGGGCCAGAGAAAATTGCCTGGTCCGGGGTGGAAACTTATCAATGCGCCCGGATGGCCATTTCGTCTTTTCGTGCTGAATGCGAATGGCCACCGAGGTGTACCCAGGTGCCTTGCCCTCCTGCAGGTAGCCGACGACAAAACGATAACCGGTGAGATCCGCCAGACGCTGCAAACTGCTCATAAGCTTTCGATCGACATCCTTGAGCTTGAATGGCACGGGTTCTTCACCACGGCCTTGAAAACCCTGATCGAGAATCCGGAATTCCGGGCGCTGCATTTTATGATGCAGTACGACCTGAAGGAAGACATCCATGTCCAAATCTGTCCGGGGGGTTTTTAGCCTTTCTGCAATCAGCAAAGCGTATCTGTCCATCTCGGACATCATTGCGAAGCTGAATTCCGAAAACCGCCATCGGACATGCCGGTGATCCTGCGTCAAGGCGATGTCATCAAACAGCACCCTTTCCTCCTGCCAGAACTCTGTTACCGCTTGAAAAGACCTTGCATCGTTGGATCTGGGAGCGCAGCCAAGGCTGCGGTGGGCCTTCAATGGCATCCAGTGTTCCTGATCGCGGGCTGCACCCCAATCGATGCTCGGCCAGTCGCCGAGCAGGTGCTGAAAATGGATGGTGGCAAGCAGAAACCTCTGATCTCTCAACGCAAGCCGACTGGCGCGAAGGTATTCGATCATCATTGCCGACACTCTGAATTTTCCATTGTCTGCTACCATTCCAGGCTTCCTTATCGCTGTGTTCGGAAGACCTGGGGCCGGAGCTGGATATCGAAACCAGGTTTGATTGCCCTCGACCGTTTTCCAGGATGTTGATCCCGTCTCAGCGGGCCTTTATCCCGTTTTCGAGAGAAAAATCCCGTTCCTGAGCGGCGCAGGCGCGTCAGCACGCTGTAAACGCAGCATTTTTCACTATGCAAATTAGGGAAATCCCCAAATCTTGAAATCACATTGGTTCTGTAGGTGTTTGGCGGCTGACCCCTTCCGCCTGTTCGCGGCGACCCCACTGCATCGATGCGACGATGAAGACCCGCACACGGGATGATGCTGGAAGCAGCAATCAAACCCGGTTTGTTACCGCAAAAATGATAAACCCAGTTCCCTGTCAGTCTCCGGGACGAGCCCGTTTTCCTGATCGAAACACCAATTTATCAAATCATTCGTCAAATCGGATTTGACAAATTCCCATACAGCAAGGGGAAACCATGACTACGAAAACAAACGCAGGACGCCCGAAATCCTACAACCAAGACCAAGTTGCCACGGCGCTCAAGGATTCGGCGGGGCGTGGGATTGAACCTTCAGTTGAAGCCGTGAAGCGTCATCTGCGCGAAGAACAGCACCTCCAAATCAACCCGAGACCCGAGGCGTTGCAAACCATGATTGACGATATCCTGGCCCGGGAAGCCGAAGAACGTAAGCACCCGATTTGTACCGCCTTACTGGCCCCGTTTTCAGATCTTAGCCTACGTCGCTATGGACGTCATTTTCGGTGTCCACGAAGATGGAGGTTTTCATGCGACACGAGGTTTTCACAGGCCCTGAGCGGCGGCGACGGTAGACTGTCGAGGAGAAGCTGGCCATCGTCGAGGAGGTTGGCGTCAACGGCTGGACGGTGTCCGATGTCTGAGCTACCCCCCGAAATTCGGACACTGACATAAGCTACGATTTGCAGTCAGCTGATCTTCGACGAGAAGGAGATCAGAGATGTCGAAACGGAAGTAGCACGCGCCTGAGTTCAAGGCGAAGGTCGCGCTGGAAGCCCTGAAAGGGGAGGAGACGGCCGCCGAGCTGGCAAGCCGGTTCGGGGTTCATCCGACGATGATTCATCAATGGAAGCGAGCCCTGCTCGAAGGTGCCTCCGGCGTGTTCGAGCGCGGGAGCCGCAAGAAGCCGGAGATTGACGAGGAGCAGGTGAAGGAACTCCACACTAAGATCGGGGAGCTGGCGGTGGCCAACTTTTTTTCGAACGAAAGCTGAAGCCCTGGGGCGGGAAGTGAGGCGCGGCATGATCGAGCCGGACCACCCGGACCTGTCCATTGGGCAGCAGTGCAAGCTGCTGTCGATCGCGCGCTCGTCCTATTACTACGAGCCGAAGGGCGAGACCGAGCAAAACCTTGGCCTGATGCGGCGGATTGACGAGCAGTTCCTGGAGACCCCGTTCTTCGGTGTCCGGCAAATGACCTGGCGCCTGCGCAACGACGGACACCTCGTGAAGGAGAAGCGCATCCGGCGACTGATGCGCCTCATGGGGCTCATGCCGATCTACCAGAAGCCCAACACCAGCAGGCCGACGAAGGGGCATAAGACGTATCCCTATCTGTTGAGAGGTCTTCGGGTGGAACGTCCGAACCAAGTCTGGTGCTCGGATATCACCTACCTGCCCATGCGGCGCGGGGTCCTCTACCTCGTGGCGATCATGGACTGGCACACCCGCAAGGTTCTGGCCTGGCGGATCTCGAACACGCTCGAGGCCGACTTCTGTGTCGAGGCGCTGAACGAGGCCATTCACAAATTTGGCCCGCCCGAGATCATGAACACGGATCAGGGAAGCCAGTTCACGTCCTTCGCCTGGACGGATCGGCTCCGCCGATCTGGCGTGCGGATCTCGATGGATGGGAAAGGTCGGTTCCTCGACAATATATTCATCGAGCGGCTATGGCGAACTCTGAAATACGAGTGTGTCTACCTGCATGCATGGGAGACCGGATCAGAAACGAAGGCGGCCATCCGGAAATGGATGACCTTCTACAACCACCAGCGCCCTCACTCGGCCCTCGGCGGCAAGCCTCCGGCGCTGGTCTATTGGCAGAGAAATGATATCAACCAACCCGATCAGCAGGTGCAACGAGTAGCTTAAATTACGCCAGATCCTGTCCAAACATTGGGGAGTAGCTCAGTGGTGTCACGGTGTGCCGTTTGGCAAAGGCGGCATGAGCCGCGCTTTCTGCATCGAAGTGGTCGTTCTTTCCGCGTCGGCGTCGGTCATGTTTGTCAGGGGCAGTGACCTCCAGAACCTCGACACCAGCCGCCTGCATGTAACGCAACAATCCTGCGCCATAGCTGCCCGAGCATTCGATGCCAAACCTTGATGTCCATCAGATGCTCCTCTCTCCACCTATGCCCGCCACGGTAGCAGCGGGTTGGTGGGAAAGCAGTTCATCCCATTAGCTCAGTCTGTCCGGGGAAAGGGGAACCCCGGCCATCAGCCAATTTGTGCAACATGTATAACCGCCCCTTGCGCAAGAGGGTTTTTGAGCAATTTGGCGCGGTGTCGGGTGCTGACATGTATCCGGCCTCGTGATGCGGCTATCGTCATGCCGCGGGCCCGCATGGTGTTCGCGGGGCGGAACCAAATCAAAGCCGCGTGCTCGATGGCACTCTGTTGCACTCTGGTTCTTCCGACCCCGTCTCACGACCGTTGCGCCAAGCTGCTCTCAGCCCTCCTCCGCTCCGACGACCTCGCGACCGCTGGCGGACCTTAAGCCGCCATGGCCGGAGACCGGTAGATATCACCGCTCTTCATCAGCGCCCAGACGATCCGCGCCATTTTGTTGGCGAGGGCGACCCGGACCAGCATCGTCGGCTTCCGCTCCAGCATTCCCGCCAACCACGTGCCCGGACGAGCCGAAGCGTGGCAATGCCGCTTGATGATAACGCTGTTGGCCCCGATGATCAGCAACCGGCGCAAAGAGCGCTCGCCCATCCTTGTCGTGGCGCCGAGCCTCTGCTTGCCGCCTGTCGAGTGCTGCCGCGGCGTGAGGCCGAGCCATGCCGCGAAGTCTCGTCCCCTCCGGAAAGCTTCCAGCGGCGGAGCCAGAGTGGCGATGGCCGTGGCGATCAACGGGCCGATGCCAGGGATCGTCATCAGGCGCCGGGCAACCTCATCCGTCTTGGCTCGCCGGTCGATCTCGGCATTCAAGGTCTCGATCTGACTGTCGAGCTGGGCAAGCGTTGCAGTCAGGACCGTCAGGGAGGCCCGCGCCGTGACGGGCAGGCCTGAGGCCTCGTCTGCGACAAGGGAGACCAGGCGCCGGGCATTCGTCGCCCCCTGTGGCACGACCCAACCGTACTCGGTGAGGTGTCCGCGGAGCGCGTTGACGGCCTGGGTGCGCTGCCGGATGAGCAATTCTCGGACGCGGAAGACGCTGGCCGCCCCTTGCGTTTCCTCGCTCTTCACCGGCACGAAGCGCATATTCGGTCTCTGCGCCGCCTCGCAGATAGCCTCAGCGTCCGCCACGTCACTTTTTTGCCGCTTGATGAAGGGCTTCACATAGGCGGGCGGGATGAGTTTGATGTCGTGACCGAGCTTGGCCAGCTCCCGACCCCAGAAATGCGCGCCTCCGCAGGCCTCCATCGCCACCAGGCAGGGCGGCAACTTAGCGAAGAATTCAAGCACTTGGGCCCTTCTGAGCTTATTGCGTAAAACAGCACTGCCATTGCTGTCAGCACCATGGACCTGGAACACATTCTTCGCCAGATCCAGTCCGACCGTGATAATCTCCGACATGACCGCCTCCCAATATGGATTGTTGCGATCCCACCTTGGCACGTCGATGCCGTCGGGGGGCGGTTACAGCATCAGAGCCCACAGGGGCAGGCAATTGGCCGATCAACGGTCAATAGCGGACCAAAACCTGAACAGAGCGAACAAATAAACGCGGACTCCGCGGGGAGCAGGTCAACCGTAGCCCGCCTCAACTACGATCCATCGATTGCGGCGTCGCCGTTTACGTGTTTTAGGCCCACACGGCACCGTCCGCAGACCCAATAACCGGGCGGTTACCGGCCTATGGGCTGCGAGATTCCCAAGGGGGTTTCAGTTTGCTGCGTTACTGAAGCGTGAACACGGCAGATTGTCCGTCTGGGCGGGTCATAGTGACTTGGTCGCCTTCGATTGTAAAATCACGGCAGGCTGTTCCAGAAAACTTTGCCGGTTTTTCTAAAGTCCGACACCATTGGTTGCTTTTGATTGCCCAAGTTCCGATGATTTCGTTTCCATTCGGGGCAACTCCCTTTAGCTGGCCGCTCTGCAGCAACGTCATTGTGATGTCCGGATGAACAAGTGTTTTCCCAGCCAGTATTGCACGGGCGTCTGTGGGGGCCGTGTCATTAGTCATAGTAGCGCCTGGGGGATTCATTCCACAGGCTGCCATGATCGCAATTGCAGGCAGTATCGACGTGAATTTAATAAGCTGCATAGCTTTCTCCATAGTTATGACAAAGAACCGGACCGTTCATTGGGGGTTGATCGTCAAAGAAGATCGTTAGGGTCAGTGATACCAAGAACACCTGTCAGTTCAGCAGACGAGCCGTCAGCAAATGCAATGAAGGTGCTGTCATTCCCAGCGACAGCATCCGTATCTATTTCGCTGATGCCGTCGATTGTCTGACCGCCATTGAGAACGAGAACATCTGTACCCACCACGAAGTCCGTAATGGTATCCTGACCTTCCCCAACATTGAAGATGAAGCTATCTGCGTCTGCTCCGCCGGTCAGAACGTCGTTTCCAAATCCGCCAGAGATTTGGTCATCACCGGCGCCGCCATCGATCTGGTCTGCACCGTTTTCGCCGCTGAGCGTATCATTGCCTCCTTCACCAGCGATGGTGTCGTCTCCGAAAAGGCCGACTATGGAGTCGTCTCCGGCAGTTCCAGCGAAAGCACCGCCGTTCACCCCGCCGCCGTCAGGCTGATACCCCTCGCCGGTGCCAAGATCGACAAGGAAGTTGGCGTCGGTGAAATCCGCAAGGCTGGTTCCTTGGAACCTGACCAGCCCGAGATAATTGTCGCCGCCGCCATTCAGGTCGGCTTCCAGCAGCACGTCGGCGCCGTCTTGGACCAGGCGCATGAAGCCCGCCCCGAAGGGGTTGGAGGCGCCGTCCCAGCCACTGAG
>NZ_JBMERR010000004.1:101406-221181 GCF_048820915.1 Cribrihabitans pelagius
TTGCTGCCGCTGCCGGTGAGCTGGTCATCGCCGTCGCCGCCGTAAGCCCTGCCGCCATCCGCACCGGTGAGGATCACGTCATCGCCAGCCTCACCGTAGAGGTAGTCAAACCCCGCGCCGCCGTCGATCTGATCAGCGGCAGGCCCGCCGTGGATAGTATCATTTCCGGCGCCACCGGAGATTGTATCTCCCCCGATCGTGCCTTCAAGATTTTCGGAGGCGTTGGTACCAGTGATCACGGTCCCGGCGGGAACGGACCCGTCCGGCGGATACGGCGGATCAAAATTAGCGGCTGTAAAGTCAGCGGTATTCGTATTCTCGAACCTGACCAGCCCGAGATAATTGTCGCCGCCGCCATTCAGGTCGGCTTCCAGCAGCACGTCGGCGCCGTCTTGGACCAGGCGCATGAAGCCCGCCCCGAAGGGGTTGGAGGCGCCGTCCCAGCCACTGAGGCGCTGGTTGACGAAATAGTCGATGTCGACGCTGTCTTCCGCCGTTGAGAAGTCGGTGACCAGCAGCTCGCTGATCGAGCTTGGGGTAGAGTATTGCAGACGCAGGACATCGGCGCCGGCGCCCAGCGTGATGCTGGTCACCTCGGGGATATAAGTGCCGGTTCCGCTGTCGTAGACTTGGCTGCCATTGAAATAGGCCTCGACGGTGTCGTTACCGGCCCCCGCGTCGATCAGATCCGCGGACCTGTAGCCTGCATTCCTGATGTAGTCGTCGCCGTCTCCGGCCGTGACTGTGTCGTTGAAGTTTGCATCCGTCGAAACATCAATTCTGTCGTTGCCATCGCCTCCGGACATGCTGTTGGCGCCACTGCCGCCAGAAATGAAGTCGTTCCCGCCGCCGCCTTCAATCGTATCGGCGCCGTTGCCGCCCTGAAGGTAGTCGTTGCCCAAGTCACCTGCAAGCTGGTCATTGCCGTCCCCGCCATAAAGCGAGTCGTTGCTGCCGCTGCCGGTGAGCTGGTCATCGCCGTCGCCGCCGTAAGCCCTGCCGCCATCCGCACCGGTGAGGATCACGTCATCGCCAGCCTCACCGTAGAGGTAGTCAAACCCCGCGCCGCCGTCGATCACATCGGCTCCTGGGAGGCCCGTAATTGTATCGTTGCCCTCCAAGCCTGAAATCAGATCTCCCTGTATGGTGCCCGTCAAGTTATCGTTGCCGGATGTACCGAGGATCAAAGACCCATCCAGAACCGTTAGGCTGAACGTGGCCGAATTTGATTGGCCATCGTCTTCCGTCGCCGTCACCCGCAGATTGTAGAGGCCGACATCACCTGCTTGCGGTGCATTTGCATCGAACCCGATTGTCCGGCTCGCGGCGTCATAGCTCATGAAGGACGGCAGGGGAGATCCGTCAGCCAATGAAACAGTATAGCTGATCGTGCCGCCTTCATCGTGATCCGAAAACAGATCCCCGGGAATCTGATAGCTGAAGTCTTGGTTGGTGAAGCCGGACTGAGCAGAGACAGCCCCCGTTAGGACTGGCGGATCTCCCACACCTGACACGCTCATTGTTACCGTTGCCGTATCAAACAGGCCTGTTCCATCTGAGACCGTATAGGTAAAGGTATCCTCAAGTGTCTCTCCACCAGCCATTTCATCCAAAGTGGTGGAGGAGGTGGGATCATAGATGACCGAACCGTCTGAATTGAGCGTCACGGTGGCTCCGAGCGCACTGGTGGCCGAGACACTACTGATCGACAGCGGATCGCCGCTGCCATCTGTGTCATTGGCAAGCAGGTCAGCAGCCGGAATCACGTAGATTGTGTTCTCATCCCCGGTGAGGATATCATCATTTGCATCGGGGCCCGGATTGTCGGTAGATCCGCTGACAGTCACGGTAATGTTGTTGACCGCGGTCGCTCCATGCTTGTCAGACGCGGTGACTTCGATCGTGACATCCCGTGTTTCTCCATCATCCAGGTCCTGGAAGTCTGTGCCGGGATCAAAGCTCAGTGTGGTGCCGCTGATCGAGGCCGAGCCCTCGGACAGCGCGCCGGTGATCGCATATGTCAGCGTCTTTCCGTCATCGTCGCTGTCGATGTCATCGCCCAGAGCGGCGAGATCCACATCGATGCTCGGGCCGTCTTCTTCGGCCGCGCCAATGCCAGTCGCCAGAGTTGGCCCATCATTGGTGCCGGTCACCGTGATCACCACATCGTTCACGGCAGTGGCGCCGTGGCTGTCGGTGGCCTCGACGGTGATCGGCACGTCCCGGGTCTCGCCTTCAGCCAGATCCTGGAAGTCAGCGCCGGGATCAAAGCTTAGGGTGGTGACGTTGATTGAGGCTGTGCCTTCGGACGGCGCGCCAGTGATCGCATAGATGAGCGTCGTTCCATCATCATCGCTGTCGATGTCATCGCCCAAACTGCCGAGATCCACATCGATGCTTGGGCCGTCTTCTTCGGCCGCTCCCATGCCAGCCGCCAGAGTGGGCTCATCATTGGTGCCGGTCACCGTGATCACCACATCGTTCACGGCGGTGGAGCCGTGGCTGTCGGTGGCCTCGACGGTGATCGTCACGTCCTGGGTCTCGCCTTCAGCCAAATCCTGGAAGTCGGCACCGGGATCAAAGCTCAGCGTGGTGCCGCTGATTGAGGCCGCGCCCACGTAAGGTGCGCCAGTGATCGCATAGGTAAGCGTCGTTTCGTCATCATCGCTGTCGATGTCAGCGCCCAGAGCAGCGAGATCCAGATCGATGCTTGAACCATCTTCTGCGGCCGCCCCCATGCCAGCCGCCAGCGTGGGTCCATCATTGATTCCGGTCACGGTGCCGCCCACAATAGCGGTGGCCGTCGATCCACCAGGGGCTTGGCTGGTATAGGAGAATGCAAAATTCACCGCAGCCCCTTGGGCAAGCCCGTCCACGTCAGCGCCGTCGGCGGTCAAGCTTACGGTGCCATCAGATGCTACAACCAGGGTTGCCAACTGGGCGCCGCCAATCACGACACTCGCGCTGTCGCCTGCCGCATAGCTCGTGCCGTTCAGCTCAAAGCTGATGACAGAACTGGCAGGGTCAGCTTCGTCGTTGGCAAGCGCATTGATGCTCGCGCTGCTATTCTCAGCAACTGAGATGAGATCGTTCTGCGCCACGCCGCTGGCAGCTCCTCCGATTTTGGTTGAATCAGACCGGGTGCCATCCCACTCTCCAACCGACGTATACCTCAGCCCCATGTTGGAAAAGCTGAGCATATCCAGAGTAAGTAAGTCGCTTTCATGCGAAAGGATGAAGCTTGTCGACTGGATGTCATCATCACCGATCCCGGAAGTTCCGAAGGACACAGCGGCATCGAATTTTCCGAGTGTTTTAACTACGTCGCCATTGATGTTCACGTCCTTGACGACACGTTCAATGGAATCCTCGCCGTAGTTTTCGCCGGTCACGTCAGCTCCGGTGGCGGTTAAACCGCCGTCCACGGTATAGCCATCAAGGTTAAAGAAGAGCCCGCGCAAGTCGCCAATACTGCCGGTTCCCAGAACTTCGATGTCAAATTTCAAAGTGCCATCGCTGAGTTCTGTAACGGTGATTTCAGTGTCGACCACACCTTCGATGATAAAGATTACGCTGCGTTCCATCTTTTCCCCACCCTGACGCTATTAGCCCATTGCCCGGGCATTGTCCCAAAGGGGAAAGCAGGCGGGTAGGTGAAGATATTTTAACCTTCACAGGGTGATCAGCCGCTCACGAATCGCCATCGCCACTGCCTGAGCGGTGGTATGTGCTCCCAACTTCTTTCGGGCGTGATATATGTGCTTAGACACCATATTGTCCGAAATACTCAGAGCCTCGGATATCTGCCCGTTTTGCAGGCCTGAGGCCAGATAGCATAGAACGTCGCGCTCCCGTGGCGAAAGTATACGCTTGTTGATGTGAGTGAAATCTTTGGCGGACTTAATGCCTTGCCAGCTGAGCCAGGGAAGAAAGATCTTGCATGATTGCAATATCCTGGCTTTACTCTCATCCGACAGGACTCTGTTGATTGAGTAATTGGAGCAATAGGTTACCGCGTAGCGAGAGTGTCCCGAGCTGTCTGAAATGGACGAGCTGACGATGGATCGAAAACCGGATTCGGAGACAAAGCCTGCAAAACCAGCATTGTCAGTTACGTCTTCCGCTTCCCATCCGTCCTGCGGGCGCCAGACCAGATCCTGGGGCTTGCAGGCAGCGTGGCGCGCAATCAAGTCGTGGTTCATAAACCCTTCTGACAAATAGTCGAGAATGACCCTTTGAGGGAGATTGCTTTGCATCCAGTCAATGATGCCAGAAGACTTTCTTACTTTTGCTGCGATTACTGCACTTGCTCCGAGGTCGCCGAGTGTTTCCTTCACTGTTGTCCATCGTTGCTCGGAACATGAACACTCGGCGAGCCGGAAAACGAACTTCTTGACAAAATCTCCATTGGAGCCTGACATAACTCCCCTCCCCCGCGGCGAGACCAAATGTACCTCGCAGAACTTCATACCACACAAAGCAGTTTTAATTAAGTTTTACTGTCCGCCCCGGCTCGGTTGCACCGATCACGTGAGGGTTTTGTCTCCTGAAGCCATGAACCGCACCGGGTTTGCTGGAGGCTGATTGCAGTTAGTTACGCGGCTCGTTCCTCAGTTTCCATAGCCGCATAGAAATTGGCCTCTGCTTCGGCCGGCGGAATGTTCCCGATGGGCTCAAGCAGACGGCGGTTGTTAAACCAGTCCACCCATTCGAGTGTTGCGTATTCCACTGCCTCGAAGTTGCGCCAAGGGCCGCGGCGGTGAATGACCTCGGCCTTGAACAAGCCGTTGATCGTCTCGGCCAGGGCATTGTCGTAACTGTCCCCGACGCTGCCGACAGAGGGCTCGATACCAGCTTCTCCCAACCGCTCTGTGTACTTGATCGACAGGTATTGGGCGGATTCAAACGGTCGTCGCAACGGTTACGAATTGGAGGTTGTGATGACAAAACGCAAACGCGCATCAGAGCGCAGTACACGAGGTAAACTGCATTCACCGGGGCGGCCACGGGCGGCACTGCGCACCCAGCAAGTCATGTTTTGGCAACTCATCAAGCAAGGCGTTTCCAGCGAAGAAGCTGGCGTGCAAGCTGGCGCGTCTGCCCCAGTTGGCAGTCGTTGGTTTCGGGAGGCCGGAGGCATGCCGCCATCCAAGTTTGCAAATGCATCTCAGCCGCTTTCCGGCCGGTATCTGTGTTTTGCTGAGCGCGAAGAGATCGCCTTGTACAGAGCGCAAGGCTTCGGTGTCTGTGCGATTGCAAGGGAGATTGGACGATCCGCCTCGACCGTTTCCCGGGAACTTCGGCGGAATGCAGCGACACGCTCAGGGGGCTTTGAATATCGCGCGACAACAGCGCAATGGCATGCAGATCGCGCGGCACGTCGGCCAAAGCTAACAAAACTGGCGCAGAACGACGCCTTGCGGCAGTATGTTGAAGATCGGCTCTCAGGTCAGCTCTCTGGTCCAAACGGGGACATCGTGGCCGGTCCTGACGTGTCTTGGACGAAGAGACGGTCTGTGCGCCGGCAACATCGCAGATGGGCAACGGCCTGGAGCCCTGTGCAAATCGCCCGCCGTTTGCTTCTTGATTATCCGGATGACCCGATGATGCGTATCAGCCATGAGGCCATCTATCAGTCCTTGTTCATTCAAGGCCGTGGTGCGCTGCGGCGGAAGTTGGTTGCCTGCTTGCGTTCCGGACGGGCGCTACGTGTCCCGCGAGCGCGGCGAAAGGGCAAAGGCAAACCGTTTGTGTCCGATCAGATCATGATCAGCGAACGCCCCGCCGAAGCAGAAGACCGCGCTGTGCCGGGTCACTGGGAAGGCGATCTGATCCTCGGCCTGAAGAGCTCGGCGATCGGCACTCTGGTGGAACGCAAAACACGGTTCACGCTCCTGCTGCATCTGCCCCCGATGCCCGGCCATGGTGCAGGCCCGCGCAAAAAGAACGGTCCCGCGCTTGCAGGTCACGGTGCTGAGGCTGTTCGAGATGCCATTACCAAATCAATTCAGAGCCTTCCAAGCCACTTGTGCAAATCACTCACATGGGACCAGGGGGCTGAGATGGCACAACATGCGAAGCTGAAGACAGATACCGGCATCCAGGTGTTCTTCTGTGAGCCTCAAAGCCCCTGGCAGCGCGGTAGCAACGAGAACACCAATGGCCTACTGCGTCAGTACTTTCCCAAGGGCACGGATCTCAGTGTACATGATGAGAATACCCTCGATGCCGTCGCATACACCCTGAACAATCGGCCTCGAAAAACGGCTCTGAAGCAGGTTTGGTGCAGCCCAACCTGCTAAGCGCTATATATCGGTAGGTTTTGGAGGAGGTTGCCGATGGCGTCACAGTTTTCACGGCGGGATTTCCTGCCAGCAGGTCTCAAGGCCAGCCAGGTTGAGCTTGTCGGGAACACGGTCCGGATCCACTCGCGTTCCGCCAAAGCCACGGCGGCGTGCCCGCGCTGCGGCACGGCTTCACGCCATGTTCACAGCAGGTACCGCCGACGGCCTGCCGATCTTCCTGCGCATGGCCGGAAGGTGGAACTGGTCCTGCTGGTTCGCCGCTTTCGCTGCCGTGCTCTGCGTTGCCCAGCCAAGATATTTGCGGAGCATTTCCACCGGACGTGACCCGGCCGCATGCGCGGCGTACCTCCCGTCTGCAAGGACTGGTCCGGCACCTCGGCCTGGCACTCGGCGGGCGTCCGGCACAGGCGCTCGCCGCACGGCTCCTGCTGCCAGTCAGCAAGGATACTTTCCTCCGAAGCATCCGGGACACGGCCGAGGCCTCAAGCAGTGATCTCCGCGTTATAGGCATTGACGATTGGGCTTGGCGGAAGGGGCAGCGATACGGCACTTTGATCTGCGATCTGGAGCGGCGCCGGGTTATTGACCTCCTGCCAGACCGGGAACCGGCCACGGTCGAGGCCTGGCTGCGGGCCCGTCCGGGGATTGAGGTCGTCGCCCGCGACCGCAACGGAGGCTATGGCGGTGCCGTCTCACGGGCCTTGCCAAAAGCGGTTCAGGTTGCCGACCGCTGGCACCTGTTAGAAAACGCGAGCGCGGCTTTTCTGGCCGCCGTACAACGTAACATGCCTGCCATCCGCAAAGCGATCGGAGCAAAGACACTGGATCCAAAGCTGCTGACGGCCGCTGAAAAGCTGCAATACGAAGGCTATCTCCGCCGCCAGCAAACCAACCGGATGGTTCGCCAAATGGCTGATGATGGCGTGCCGATCCGGCGGATCGTTCGCCAGACAGGGCTCAGCCGCCAGCTCGTCCGGCAGATTTTGCGTGGGGAACGCGAGGATGTTTTCCGCATCCGTGAGAGCAGTCTGACCCCTTGGCTGCCGCGACTGGAGCGGGATTGGGCGGGCGGCTGCAGGAACGGTGCCGAACTCTGGCGCCGGCTGCGGGCCGATGGTTTCCAGGGCAGCCTCTGTGTCGTCGGGGAATGGGCCACGCGCCAGCGCCGTGCCGAGCGGGCTGCGCCATCAGGCACAGAAAAATCGCCGCCCGCGCGCAAGATTGCCGGCCTCATGACCTTGGGCCGGGATCATCTGTGCCAGGCGGATGCCATCCAGGTCGCAAGGATCGAAGCTTCTTTGCCTGCTCTCGCCACAGCCCGAAGGCTGACCGACCGGTTTACGGACATGGTACGCAATGCTCGCGAAGACGAGCTGGAAGGATGGCGGAATGAAGCGGAAGACGGGCTGCTCGGTGCCTTTGCCCGCGGGCTGCGGCGCGATCAGGCAGCCGTCGCCGCGGCGCTTCGGGAACCATGGTCGAACGGGCAGACTGAAGGGCAGATTAACCGCCTCAAGACGCTCAAACGCCAGATGTATGGAAGGGCGAACATCGACCTGCTCAAAGCGCGGCTCGTTCAAGCGCTCTGATCTGAGGGAGGCCGAAGTTGCACCAAAACTGAGTCAGAGCCCAAAAACCATCCTGCGGGTCAGTTGGTCAGGCGCCCCATCCGAGATTCTTCCGGCTCGATCCGTCTGACGATCAGCCGACACTGCTGGCGCCGCACCAACCGGACGCGCGAGGAAGCCCGGCGGAACGTGTTCGACTACAACAAGATGTTTTACGACCCGAAGCGCAAGCACGCGCGGAACGGAATGCTGTCGCCCGTCGACCTCGAGTGGCAGCAGAAACTGAGGCACGAGGGCGTCGAACAAACTCGAGGCTATTCAAAGAGTAAGCTTCAGCACTGCCGCGATTGATAGCTATTTCTTCGGCCGCGCGTGGATCAGCCTGCCCTCGTCATCGAGGCCGACACCCAATCCCAGCTTGCGGCGACGAGCAAAGAAGGCCTCTTCCTCAGGGCCTGGTTCGCCCATGAGGTTGTTGAAGGCCTTCACCCAAGCGGCGTGTTCTTCATCAGTCAGCTCGCAGGGATCCAGCCGACCTTCCAAGGCGTCGGTGAGGCGATCCTCTTTTTGCATCCTGCAGGTCCTCCTACGATTGCTCCAGCCCCCTTCCGTTCCACTGATTACAGATCAGTCGTTCTGACACGAGGTAGACGCTGAAACGGCGCCCGCGCTCGGACATCCGTTCTCCTGGTCCTATCGGCCCATATCCTCGAGCAAGTGTAGGGCGCGTCACGCACGCGTTTCTCTACATCAATGTTGGCTTAACCTGGCACCGCGGCCGCATGGCACAGTTGACCGTGATGACGACGATTAAGCTTGGTCCGATCCGGTCTACGTCGGCGATCACTTCTCTGGTGATGGTGGCGAGCATCGTGTTTCCTTGTCAGGACGGCGCTTCAACGCGTCATAGGGCGCATTCGCTATGAAACGGCGCAGACGCTCCGGATCATGGGGGCGGTCACGGCCCGAGATCTTGCCAAGGTGGCTCATATACGCGATCACGACCGCACTGACGATCACAGCAGTGATCGAGAAGATGGCTTCGAAGGTGGTCATGGACTGAGGGGACCGGTCAGTTGGTCCAAACGGGATCCCGTCGTCGCCTTGGGACCACCAGTGCATCCTGTGGTTACAGTCTATGGTGATGGCGTAACCTTCCTTCTGGGACAAGCGGATACCTTTGGGATGAGCATGGTCTACCGCCCGGAAGCTGCGCTCTCCAAATTACGGAGCTAAATCACCTGTTGCGACCGGGGGGGCTTGTTTTGATGCCTCGGCGAGGCTCTTTTTTTCAAGCCACCTGAGAGATTCATCTCGTAAAGCCAGCACGGTAACCGGGTTCCATGAGCAGGCCGAAATACCCAACTGACAGTGCCAGTCTTTGCCAGCCTACAACGAATCGCTAAGGCGCTGAGGTTCTCTGAAGAGCTGATTCGAACCCGAGATGATCTGGGAAGCTGCCCCGACTGGTAGGCATGGCAGCCCCCCACGGCTGCCAACGCAAAAGGAGCGCGCTCCCGGCGGGCGGAATGCCAGCGGCCCGCAGCGGGTTGAAAGACTGTATTGATGAGGCTGCCAACCCGGAAGGCCCACAGGCGCGGCAACAGCCTCAGCTCAGCCGCACAAGCCGCGGGCCCGCCCTGCACGGTGCCCCGGATCGTCTGACGCGGCAAGGGGCCTTAGGGTTATGCACCGCCCGAAATCTCACCACGGCACGTTAGGCCCTTCGACAGGCTGAAGCGCGGGGCCGGACCGCCAGGGCACGGATTGGCGCTGCGGCCCCGGCCTTGCCGCGCTGGCAGTTCCGTGTGGCACCTGCAAACAAGGTCCGAAGGATCTTTCGCCCGGCACAAAGAGCGGCAATGCAGCCGCCCCACCAACTGCCCCGCGCACTGCCTCTCCCGCTTCGTCCCCTCTTTTGCCCGGCGCCCCCTCGTCCGCCCTGAGCGCCCCTTCTGCCCGGTCCGCAGGCGGAAATGCCGCCGGCCGGGCTGACGGGTGCGCAGCGGCGCACGGGAGCGCACATCGGTGAACAAGGGTGCGCAGGGGCGCATGCCGGCGCACCAGGCGCTGACGGAAGCGCACCGGAAGGCACTGGAAGGCGCGGGGCGGAAAGAAGGCGGTCCCGTTATGCAAAAGCCGCGGACAGAACGCGGTGCGCGATCGAGCCGGATAGCGGCTTGCCCTGCGCTTCAGCCGCGCAAGCCGTTGCGGCGCACTCACAGAGCTGGAACCTCCAAGACGCCCCTCCGGCCCCTCCGCCCGCGCCGCCGAGACCGCGGGTTCAGCCGGCGGCGGCCTGGCTGCCGCTGCCGTCCTTCTCCATGCCGCCGCGGTAGAAGCAATGCTGCGCCCGGCCCGCCCGCTTTGCGGCATAAAGCGCCAGGTCGGCCTGGTTCAGGAGCGTCGCCGCATCCGGGTATTTGTGCCAGGTGGAGAGCGTGGTGCCGGCGCTGGCCGAGATCCGGCAGGTCTTGCCGGCAAAGGGAATCGGCTCCTCCAGGCGGCGGATCAGCCGCTGTGCCACCGCCTCCAGCTTGGCCTGGTCCAGCACGCCTTCGAGAATCATTACAAACTCATCGCCGCCGACGCGCGCGATGGTGTCGGTCTGCCGGGTGCACTCCACCATGATCCGCGCCGCCTGCTGCAGCACCGCGTCGCCCGCGGCATGGCCGAGCGTGTCGTTCACTTCCTTGAAGAAGTCGAGATCCACATGCATCAGCGCAAAATCCCGGCCGCTGCCGATCAGCCGGGCCAGCACGTGATCCATCGCGCGGCGGTTCTTCAGTCCGGTCAGCGTGTCGGTGAAGGCCTGCTCCTCGGCCGCGATCTTGGCCCCCTGCAGGCGCAGGTTCAGCTGGCGCGAAGCCTCCATCGCGGCGGATTTCGCCTCCACCAGATAGAGCATCTCGATGGTGAGGTCGGTGGGCGCAAAATCGGCGCCGGTGAGGTCGTAGTCGCGCACTGCCTCCAGCACGGAAATACCAAAGGAGAGGTTGATGAAGGCGCCCTGCCCGTGCGGCAGCGGCGCAAAAACACCCTTGAGGCTGGTCTGCGGCGTGTCGCGGAAATGCAGGTGCAGCTTGCTGCCCGCAGTGCGTTCCAGATCCTCCATCGAGCGCACCCAGCGCGGCCGCGACAGGTCGAAGATGCGGAAGAACCGCCGCCCTTCCCACCGCAGGTCCGGGCGCAGCTTGCGCAGCGTCGGCCCGGCCCGGGTGATGCGCCCCTTGGCGTCCACCATCGCATGCATCGGGCACACGGTATCGGCCAGAACGCCGAGCTCGTGCATGTCAGTCATAACGAGTGCGCCCCCAGGTCGAAGGCCCGCCCGGCGGTGAACTCGGTTTCCACCAGGCTGATCGAGATCACCTCGGCACCGTCCTGGCTGCCGCTGTGGTCGAGGAAGACCAGATCACCGTAATCATCGGCCATGGCACGCAAAACTCCCATCATCACCCGGGCATAGCCGGGCAGGCCAGGCTGACAGATCAGTTCGAACTGCCCCGGCGCCTGCTCCACCAGCTCCAGCCCCGGCAGCTCCAGATCGGAAACCGCCAGCCGGGCGCGGTCCGGCAGGTCGTCCAAGGAATGCAAAAAATCAACGTAGTTCACCCCGCCAAAGCGGAGCAGGCGCCGAAGCGCCTCAAGCTGCGGGTTGGAGACCAGAAAGGTGCCAAGATCCTCCAGCATGCCGGGCAGCGGGCGCAGCAGCACCGCTTCCATCGCCGCCAGCATGCGGTTGGACTGATCATCGCTGTAATACAGCATCGCCTCGAAGTCGGTGAAGCCAAGTCCCGCCGTTTCCATCACCGCCTTCCAGCGGTCCGCGCCATAGGTACTGGTCACAAAAGCCTGGATCGCCCTGTTGATCAGACCGTGCATGTTCTGGCCCCTCTTTACCCATGCCGCAGTTTTGGCGCGCGTCTCTTAAAAAAGGCCCAACAAAACGTCTTTGCCAGCGAATTTATTCGCTTTTTGCAGAGCGTCCCGCAACACGCCGCCGCCGCTTGGCCTCTTGGGCGGCGGCATCTTGCTTGCAGGCCGGGGCTCTAGTGCACCGGACGGCGCAAAGACGCAAGCCCGCGGCAGGCCGCAGGCTTGCAGGGCCGTCCCCGCGGACGCCGGCCGGAAGGCAGCCGGAAACCGCTCAGAAGTCGGTGGGCGCGCCGCCTTCGGCTTTGCGGCGGGCCACGAATTCACCCAGCTCGTCGCGGATGCCTGCGTCGATCGGCGGCGCTTCGAACTCGTTGATGATCGCCTTGAACAGCTTGTGCGCGCGCTCCGCGGTCCAGGTCGCGCCCGCCGCCTCCCAGGCCTCGTAGTTGCGCCAGTCGCTCAGGAAGGGCTGGTAGAAGGCCTCGGTGTAGCGGTCCTGGGTGTGCTGGATGCCGAAGAAATGCCCCTCGTTGCCGACCTCGCGGATTGCATCCAGCGCAATCTCGTCGGGACCCGCTGCAGTGATCTGCGGCTGCATGTAGCGCTCGATCTGCTGCAGGATCTCGCAGTCCATGATGAACTTCTCCGGGCTGGCGATCAGCCCGCCCTCCAGCCAGCCGGCCGCATGGTAGACCATGTTGGTGCCCGATTGCACCGCCGCCCAGAGCGAGTTTGACGTCTCCCAGACCGCCTGCCCGTCCGGCACATTGGCAGCACAGACCCCCGAGGCGCGCATCGGCAGGCCATAAAAGCGCGCCATCTGCCCCGTCATCTGGGTCGACCGCATGTATTCCGGCGTGCCGAAGGCGGGCGCCCCGGTCTTCATGTCGACGTTGGAGGTGAACGTGCCGATCACGCAAGGGGTGCCGGGGCGGACGTATTGAAACAGCGCAATTGCACAAAGGCTTTCGGCAATCGACTGCGCCACCGCGCCCGCCATCGTCACCGGCGCCATCGCGCCTGCGAGGGTGAAGGGCGAGACAACAATGGCCTGCCCGCGCCGCGCCATGCGCAAACACCCGTCGATCATCGGGAAGTCGTGCTTCAGCGGCGAGGTGGAGTTGATGTTGGTATACATGTGCGGGCGCGCCTCGAACTCCGCGTGGCTGAGCCCGCCCGCGATGCGCACCATTTCCATCACGTCCTCGACCCGCTCCTTGCCGAGCGAGTAGGCATGCATCACCTTGTCGGTGAGGGTCAGCTTGTCAAAGAGCACATCCAGATGCCGGGTCGAGGCATGCAGGTCCACCGGCTCCACCGGGTAGCCGCCGGCGAAATGGATGCAGTTGAAATACTGCGTCAGCTTCAGCAGGTTGGCGCAATGCTCGCGGGTGCCCGGAACCTTCTTGCCCAGCGCCATATCCCAGTAGTTCGGCGGCGAGGAAACGTTGCCGAACAGCATGTGCTTGCCGCCGAACGGCAGCTCGCGGGCCGGGTTGCGCGGCGTGATCGAGAATTCGCGCGGCGCCTTGCCCACCATCTCCATCACGAAGCCGCGGTCCATCTTGACCAGCTCGCCCTCGACCTTCACGCCCGCCTGCTTGAAGATCTGGATCGCCTCGGGGTTCAGGAACAGGACGCCGATCTCCTCCAGAATGCGCATGGCACCGTCGTGGATCGCCTGCACCGCCTCCTCGCTCAAAGGTTCGGTCGGCCGGTCGGCGTTGACCGGTATCTGCCAAGGCATCTGCTCCAGCACCGCGCTGCCGCGCCGCGCCGCTGCCCCTGCCCGGCCGCCGCCGCGCTTTCTGCGAAGGCCTGTCTCTGTCATGGTCCCCTCCCGCTGGTCCAATCTGGGTGTTCTAGACGCCCCACGTTGGACCGGGCGGGAGCCGGACTAGCTGTCCGTTCCCGACGTCTTCTGTCGTTTTTCTTTCAAGAAGCGGCGGAATTTTCCGATCCCGCCCGCGCCCTCTCAGAGCTCCGGACCGCGGCCTTCCCGGCTCCGGACCCGCGCCCTGCCCTCAGCGGTCGAGCCAGGCCGGGATATGGCCGATATCGGGCAGCACCGTATCGGCATGCGGCGCCAGCTCGTCGTGCAGCGCCATGCCGGTCAGCACAGCAATCCGGAGCATTCCGGCCGCCGCCCCGGCCTCCAGGTCGTGACAGCTGTCGCCCACCATCGCGGTGCGCCCCGGCGCAACCCCGGCGGCAGCGCAGAACGCCAGCAGCGGCTCCGGCGCGGGTTTGGCGCCGTGGCCGCTGTCACAGCCCGCGATGAAGGCAAAGCGGTCCATGATACCGGCCCGCTCCAGCTGGCTGCGCGCCGAAAGCTCGGCATCATTGGTCATCACCCCAAGCTTGAGCCCGCGCGCCAGCAGGCCGTCGAGGAACTCCGCCAGCGGCACCGCGGGCGCAAGCTCCGCCTCTGCCGCGCTGTGTGCAAGGAACTCCGCCAGCTCCGGCGCTTCCATTCCGGGCACGAAGGGCGCCAGCACCGCCGCGACCTCGTCATTCGTACCGGCAATCACCAGACTGTCGGGGTTGAAGGCCCGGCGGTCCAGATCATAGCTGATCGCAGCCGCCATCGCCTCCTTGCGGTCCCGGTCGCCGCCCGAGAGGCGCTCCAGCACCCCCGCGGCCCAGCCGTTCCAGGTGGCGGCGAAATCGAACAGGGTTCCGTCCTTGTCGAACAGGAAGGCATCAACGGGCATGGGGTGTCCTTTGGCAGAAATGTGTCCGGCGCGGGCCCGCGCCGTCAGGCGCCACGCTACCCGCGGATTGCCGTCAGGTCCAGTTCACCTGCGCGCCGCCCGGCAGCGCCATCCGCGCCTGCATCGGCATCTCGTAGGCCAGCCCCTGCGCGTCGCAAAAAGCCATCACCCAGGCGTCGTCCATCGTTAAGAAATCGAGCACCGAGCCGAGGAACTCCGGCTCCGCGGCACGCGCCCTGAGGTCGGCCTCGCTGGCGCCGGTTGCGCCCAGAAACACCGGCAGCAATTCATCATTTGCGGCCAGCCAGGCCAGCGCGGTCAGTGCCAGGGTCTCTGCTTTGTCGGCGGAAAGCTGCATCTTCACCTTATTCCCGGCACATTGCTGCCAAATTAGTAAAAATCCGAAAGAGTTTCTTAACCAGTCTCAGAAAGACTTCCAAGCAGAGGAATTGCAAGGGGCGAAAGGATACCGCGTGCAAGGCACCATCCTGCTCATCGGCGCAGCCGGCACCAGCCGCATCATGCTGAAGGCTCAGCTTGCCGCAGCCTATTACGACGTCGTGCAGGCAGACACCGCGGCCGCGGCGCTTGAGGCCGCCCGCCGCTGCCGCCCCGACCTGGTGATCTCCGCGCTTGAGCTGCCCGACGGCAGCGCGGTCTCCCTCAAACAGGCGCTGAGCCACGAGGACGCGCTGGCCGGTCTGCCCGTCATCGCCGTCACCTGCACCGCTGCCCCGCAGGCGCGGATCGCAGCGCTGACGGCAGGCATCGACGACGTGCTGCAGCTGCCGGTCGACGAAGGGCTGCTGCAGGCCCGCCTGCGCGGCCTGATGCGCAGCGCCAGCAGCAGCGAGGAGCTGACCTTGCAGCGCGCCGCCTCGCAGGACTGGCTGCCGCCCCTGCCGGAGGGCGACCCGGCCGCGGCCTCCCCGGACTTGATCGCGCCTGCGCTCACCGCGGTGGTGACCAGCAGCAGCGCCAAGGCAGAAGACTGGAAGGCGGCGCTGGCGCAGGCCCTGCCGCACGCGATCCGCTGCCACCCCTTCGGCGACATCCAGCCGCTGATGGACGCGCCGGTGCCGGAGGTCTTCGTGATCGGTCTCGATGCCGCCACCGCCGCCCCCGGCCTGCGCCTTCTGGCCGAGCTGCGCGCCCGCGCCGCCACCCGCCGCTCGGTGGTGATCGCCGTCACTGCCCCCGAGGACGCCCAGACCGCCGCAGAAGCGCTGGACCGCGGGGCCCATGATGTGCTGCACGCGGGCTTCGACGCTGCCGAGCTGGCGCTGCGCCTCTCCGCCCGGCTCACCCGCAAGCGCCACGACGACTGGCTGCGCGACAGCGTCCGCAACGGCTTGCGCGCCGCGGTGGAGGACCCGATGACCGGGCTCTACAACCGCCGCTACGCTACGCCCTTCCTGGACCGCGTCGCCCGCGGCGCCGAGGCGAGCGGCAGCAAGTTCGCGGTGATGCTCGCCGATCTCGACCATTTCAAGCGGATCAACGATCTCTACGGCCACCCGGCGGGCGATGCGGTGCTGGTGGAAACAGCGCGCCGCCTTACCGCGGAGCTTGGGCCGCAGGACATGCTGGCGCGGATCGGCGGCGAGGAATTCATGATCGTCCTGCCCGGGGCGGCCGAGGCCGAGGCGAGCCTTGCCGCGCTGGCGCTCTGCAACGCGATCAACGCCACCCCCTTCGAGGTGCCCGGCGCCGATGCCCGGGTGGAGATCACCATCAGCATCGGCGCGGTGATCGGCGGCGGCCCCAAGGGGCGGCGCCACCCGGCCGCGCGGCTGATCGAGGAAGCCGACCAGGCGCTTTATGACGCCAAACATGCCGGCCGCAACCAGGTGACACTCAGCCCTGCAGGCCCCGGCTGCACCGCAGCGGCCTGACCTGACGGCAGAAGGCGGCGCAATAACCTTCGCAATCAGGCGCGGGGAAAGCCGCCGTCCAGGCGGCTTTCCCCGCGGCGGCCTCACCAGCCGGCATCAACTGCGCCGCAAGGGCGGGCCTCAGCCCCCGCCCTCGCCCGCCTTGCCGCCTTTCCTGCCGCGCCGCTCCAGCCGCTCCTGCATCCGCCCGGCAAAGGCTGCGCGCTCTTCCGGCGTCATCGCGCGCACCTGCTCCACCCAGGCCTCCTGCATCGTCAAATGGAACCGGTGCCGCACCGCGGCCTGCTCCTGCAGCAGCCGCAACAGCTCCGCCGCTCCGAACGGCTCGCTGCGCAGCGCCGCGATCACCGCCTCCGCCTCGGCCCGGCGCCGCGCCGGGAAGCTGCCGTGTCCGCCGCCCGCCTCGCGGCGCAGCGCCGCCCGGGTGTCCCGGTCCAGCTCGCGGAAAATCATCGCCCCGACCGAGGGCGGCCTGTGCCAGCCCCGCTGGTGGCCCGCAAAGCGGATCGCCGTCCCGGCCGCCAGGCCGATCACCGCCAGGTTCAGCGCCAGCGACAGCGCCAGCAGCCACTTCTGCCAGGGTTTCATGCCGGTCTTTCCTTTCTCGCTCATTGCAGATCCCCGTCAAGCACGATGGCGAGGTCGAAGCCGTCGTAAGGCAGATCCGCCTCCGTTTCCGCGCTGCCGAGCCCTGCCAGCGCCACCGGGTCGGGCACGAAACCGGGCGGCGACAGCCCCAGCCACAGCCCCGCCACGCCTGCCGCCGCCAGCCCGCCCATCGCGGGCCAGCCGCCGACCGCGGCCGCAAGCTGGCGCCAGCCGGGCCGCCGGGACGCGGGCCGCGCCCGTGGGCCCGCAGAGTCACAGCTGTCTCGCGCCCGGCGCTCCTGCGCCCAGCTTTCCTGCACCCGCGCGGCATCGCCCAATATCGCCGCCTCAAGATCCCGGGGCAGCCCGGGCCGCTGTGCGCGCGCCGCGGCGAACAGGCCGTCGAGCTCCCGCTGGCCCGTGCCGGACCCTGCGTCAGCACCCTTGCCGCTCCCCTTGTCCATGTCAGCCATCGCCATACCCCAACTCTTCGCGCCGCCCGGCCAGAGCCGCCGCCAGCGCGCGTTTGCCCCGGGCAGTGAGACTCTCCACCGCCTCGGTGCTGATGTCCATGATCCCGGCAATCTCCGGGTTCGAAAGCTCCTCCAGATGCCGCAGCACCACCGCCTGCCGCTGCCGCTCCGGCAGCTGCATCAGCGCCGCCTGCAGCGCGTCCCGGCGGGCGCCCTCCTGCAACTGCTCCGCCGCCGGGAGGCCCGGGTCCGGCGGTTCCGGCACCGCGTCGAGGTCGACATGGCCGCCGCGCGCGCGCCGCTTGCGGTCGATGCAGAGGTTCATCGCCACCCGGTAGAGCCAGGTCGAGACCTGCGCCTGACCCTCCTGCCACCGCGGCGCAATCTTCCAAAGCCGCAGCATCGCCTCCTGGGTGATGTCCTCGGCCTCGGCCCGGTTGCCCAGCACCCGCATCGCGACCCCGAAGACCCGCGGCCCCAGGCGCCGGGTCAGCTCCGCCGCCGCGGCGCCGTCCCCGCCGGCAAAGCGCGCCAGCAGCGCCGCGTCGTCCAGCTCCCCCGGCGGCGCGCTCATCGCAGCCGGCCTCCGCGGGGGAGGCCGGCGCGTGTCGGGATTTGCCTTTTGCAGCACGTCCGGCCGATCAGTTCTGCTCCGTCTCCATCTCACCCGCCTTTTCGTGGCCGGGCTTGCTGCCCCCGCCGCTGCGGTCCGCATGACGCTCGCGCGCCGCATCGAACTCCGCCTTCGACAGGCCGCCGCTGTTATCCTTATCAGCCCGGTCGAACATCTTGCCCGCCCGGCGCGGCGACGGCAGCTCGGCTTCAGTCAACGCGCCATCGCCGTCGCTGTCAAAGCGTTCCAGCATCCGCGCGGCGCGGGTATCGGCCATCTGGCGTGCCTGGGCCTGCATCTCCGCAAGGGTCAGCTTGCCGTCGCCATCGGCATCGGCCTTGGCAAAATGCGCCTGTTTCAGCGCCTGCATCTCGGCCTTGGTGATCTCGCCATCGCCGTCGGCGTCGATCTCCCCGAAGCTCATCCCGGCGCCGTGGCCATGCCCATGATGGCCCGCGCCGGCCATCCCGGCGCCCGCGCCGATGGTTCCGGCAGCGGCAAGGATCATCGCGATGAATGCGGTATGTTTCATGTGCTCTTTCCTCTCGTCCTGCGGCAGCCCCGTGCTGCCCGTTACAAGAAGACAAACGCGCAGGACCCGCAAATCCGTCGCAGGCGGAAAGAAAAAAATCCGCCCTCCTTGCGGCATCCCGCCGCTGCGCCGCTGCGCGCCGTTTGCGCAGCGGGCCTCTGGCTGCGATGATCCGGGCGCAGCCCGCGCGAAGGAGCCCGCCGAATGACCGCACCCCAGCCCCCTTCGGACGCAGCCGAGCGCCCCGCCCTGCCTGCGCTCGCCAAGGGCTGGCGGCGGCGCTGCCCGCGCTGCGGCGAGGGCGCGCTGCTGCACAGCTACCTCAAGATCCACGAGTGCTGCGGCCACTGCGGGCTGGCGCTGCACCATGCCCGCGCCGACGATGGGCCCGCCTATCTCACCATCCTGCTGGTCGGCCACCTGATGGCGCCGCTCATGCATGTGGTCTATTTTGCCTGGCGCCCGGCGCCGCTTGTCACCTTTTCGGTCTTCGCGATTGGCTGTCTCGCCGCTTCGCTGTATCTTCTGCCGCGGATGAAGGGCGTGGTGGTGGCCTGGCAGTGGGCCCGCCGCATGCACGGCTTCGGCAGGGAGGCTCCCGCAGAGGCCGCCAGCGCGGGCAAAACTCCACCAGGCCCAGAGGCCGCGGCACAGGAAGGACAGGCAGACTCATGACAGGCAGCACCAAGGCGCCCCCTCCGTTGAGCGGGATCACCACCACCGACAAGACCGCAATCCGCAACGCCGCCACGGTGATCGCCGTGCGCGGGCGGATGAGCGGCGACCCGCAGGTGCTGATGGGCCAGCGCGGCGCCAAGGCGGCCTTCATGCCCAACAAGTTCGTCTTTCCCGGCGGCGCGGTGGACCCGGAGGACGCCAGCGTTCCGCTCGCCGCCCCCATCGGCGGGGTCTGCCGCGCGCGGCTCTCCGATCATGCCCCCTCCTGCACCGCCCACGCGCTGGCGGTGGCCGCCGTGCGCGAGCTCTGGGAGGAGACCGGGCTCATCCTCGGCGCGCCCGGCACCTGGCCCGGCCCGGTGCCCGCCGATTGGCAGGGCTTTGCCGCAACCGGACACCTGCCCTCGGCCGAAGCGATGCAGTTCGTCTTCCGCGCCCTCACGCCTCCGGGCCGGCCGCGCCGGTTTGACGCGCGCTTTTTCCTGGTGGACGCGGACCGGATCGCAGGGAGGAACGACGATTTCTCCCAGGCCCAGGACGAGCTTGCGCATCTGCAATGGATTCCCCTGAGCAAAGTGCGCAGCTTCGATCTGCCCTTTATCACAGAGGTCGTGCTGGCCGAAGTCACCCGCCGCATCCGCGACGCCACGCCGCCGCAGAGCGTGCCCTATTTCCACAACAACGACGAAGCCAGCCTGTTCCTGCGGCTCAAAGGCTTCCCGATGCCTGCTGACGGGTAACGTTTTCCGGCACGGAAAACGTCACGGAAATCATATGATTTCCGGGCCGGAATTCCCGCGGAATTCCGGCGCCCGCTGCGGGCGGAGCGGGCGGAGCGGGCGGAGCGGGCGGAGCGGTTCAGACCGCGAGCACCAGCGCCAGAATCGACAGCACCAGCAGCGCCATGCCTGCCGCTTCGCGCCCGGTGATCCGCTCCTTGAAGAACAGCACCGAAGCCAGCAGCGACAGCACCAGCTCGACCTGGCCCAGCGCCTTCACATAAGCGGCGTTCTGAAGCGTGAAGGCCCAGAACCAGCAGAACGAGCCGCCCATGCTGGTAAGCCCCACCCAAAGCGCCACCTTCCGCGCCCGCCAGACCCGGGTGATCTCGCCGCGTTCACGCAAGGCAAGCCAGACCAGCATCATCGCCGTCTGCAGCACCACCACCGCTGCCAGGGTGATCCCGGCGCGGAAGGCAGGCTCCAGTTCGCCCAGCTCAAGCGACGCCCCGCGGTAGCTCACGGCAGAAAACGCAAACAGCACCCCCGAGCCCAGCCCCAGCCGCGATGCCCGGCTGGTCAGGTGCCGCCACCACGGCCCCGCCATCCCGGGCGTGCGCGACAGAACCAGCACCGCCAGCAGCCCGGTGCAGATCGCCACCCAGCCCCAGGCGCTGACCGCATCGCCCAGCACCACGAGGCCGACCAGCGCGGTCTGGATCACCTCGGTCTTCTTGAAAGTGATGCCAACGGCGAAGTTTCGCGCCTTGAACAGCGCCACGACGCAGACGGTGGCGAGGATCTGCGCGAGGCCCCCCACCGCCGCAAAGCCCCAGAAGGCGGCCGGCAAAGCAGGCAGCGACCGCCCCGACAGCGCCAGATAGGCCGCCAGCGCCGCCAGGATAAACGGCGCCGAATAGGCAAAGCGCGCGAAGGTCGCGCCCCCCGGCGACAGGGTGACGCTGCTCAGAACCTTCTGCAGCATGAAGCGCACGGTCTGGAACGCCGCGGCGGCGATGGTGACGGGGACCCAGGTGATCATGCCCCCGCTTATCCGCGCTTACTCTCCCCGAGGCCAGAGCGGATGCGGCACCGGGTCTTTCGCCCGCAGCAGGTAGTTGCGGAAAATCTCCATGTAGCTGCGGTAGACATAGCCGCCATTGGCCGCAAGGAAAGCCGCCCGCCGCGCGCGGTAGAGCCGCGGCAGCGCGTACCAGGGCACGCCCGGATGCCGGTGATGCACCGCGTGAAGGTTGTTGTTGAGGAAGAGGAAAGCCAGAAGCCCGCGGTCCTCGATCACCACGCTGCGGCCCTCCGCGGCCTCATCGGCGCGGTGCTCGAGGAAGGTGCGGATCTTCAGCAGCCCCAGCCCGCCATAGGCGCCCAACAGCACAGCCCAGAGCGGCGCGGGCGAGAGCCACACCAGCCCAAGCACCACTGCGGCGCCCGCCAGATGCAGCAGCCAGTCGCGCAGCACGCCCCGGTCGCCCGCCCGGATCAGCCGCCAGTCGCCGCGCAGGAAAGCCACCTGCCCGATCAGCGGCCCCAGCACGATCCGCCCCAGCAGCGTGTTGTTCACCGCGTGCAGCCGCCGCTTCCAGCGCGGCAGCCCCGCCCAGACCGCCGGGTCCAGAAAATTGCTTTCCGGGTCGTCATAGGGATCGGTCAGCCGCTCGTCCCGGTGATGCGCCAGATGGGTGTCGCGGAAACGGCCATAAGGCACCGCGAGGCTCAGGGGCAGGAACATCAGCGCCTCATTCGCCCAAGCCCGCCGGAACGGGTGACCGTGCAGCGCCTCATGGGTGAGCGAGGAATGCAGTGCCGCCAGCAGCACCAGCACCGTAAGGGTCAGCATGAGGCTCACCCCCGGCAGCAGCCAAAGCGCCGCCAGCCAGCCGCCGTAACAGCCAAAGGTCAGCGCCAGCGTGCCCCATTCCACCCCGCTCGGCAGATAGGCGCGCGGCAGCGCCAGCACAGGCAGGGCCTCAGCCACGGTCCATTCGCGGGCGGTGTGCTCAGACATGGCGCCGCCCCCAGCCAATCTGCGCCCAGAGCCGCTCATAGAGCAGATAGGCCGCAAAGCCGATGCCGGTATTGACCAGCGCCATCGCGCCGCCCGCCTTGGCCGAGCCGGTGGCGGCAAGCCCGACCAGCGTCATCGACATGAGGCCGATGAGGTTCCAGATCACTGCCTTCACAATGGAGCGCTTGCGCGTTTCCATGCTGCCTCCCTAGGGTTTTGGGTATAGATTTATGGGATACGTCCTGCACTCAGGGTACGCTTGCCGCGGGCTGTGCGGAATTCCGAATGCAGTTAACAAAATCCAGCAGATGTGATATTAGTAAACATATGCAGGCAAATATCGACAAACGAGTGCGCGCCGAACAGTTTCGCCAGCGGCTCAACACCGCGCTGCGCGACAGCGGCTTGAGCCAGAGCGCCTTGGCCCGGCATGTGGGCGTCGACCGCTCCACCATCTCGCAGCTGCTGACCGGTGAGGGCGCGCGGCTGCCGAACGCCCATGTGGTGGGCGCCTGCGCCGCAGCGCTTGGGGTCTCGGCCGATTGGCTGCTGTCGCTGTCGGACCGGCCCGAAAGCGCCGCCGAGCTGCTGGCCGCCAGCCTCACCTTGACCGAGGCGCCGCGGGCGCTGGTGGACGAGCGCATCTTCGAATGGCACCAGGAGGCCGTGGGCTACAAGATCCGCCACGTGCCCGCCGCACTGCCCGACATGCTGAAGACCCGCGCGCTGCTGGAATGGGAATATGCCCCGCACCTCGGCCGCACCGCCGATCAGGCCATCGGCGCCTCGGAGGACCGGCTGACCTGGATGCGCCGCTCGCCCTCGGATTATGAAATTGCCATGCCGCTTTACGAGTTCGACAGCTTCGCCCATGCCACGGGGTACTACGAAGGGCTGCCGCTTGAGGTTCGGCTGGAGCAGCTGGCGCAGTTTGAGCGGATCTGCGAGCAGCTCTATCCCCGGCTGAGGATCTACCTGTTTGACGCCAGGCGGCTTTATTCCTCGCCGCTGACCATCTTCGGGCCGCTCCTGTGCGTGTTCTATCCGGGCACGCATTACATGGCCTTCCGCGACAAGGAGCGGATCGAGACCTTCACCAGCCATTTCGACCAGCTGGTGCGCGAGGCGACGATCACCGCGCGCCAGCTGCCGGGCCGGCTGCGCGCGCTGAGGGCAGCAATCGGGGGCTAAGCGCGCTCTCGCGGATGCGGTATTCCGAAACCTTGCAGGTGCATCTGCCCGCACCCTCTCAGGCCCATCCTCCAAGCGCAGAAGGCAGCGCCCGTCCGCGGGCGGAAGCGAAGCGCCCGCCCATGGGGGCGGACGGGCGCTGCCCGGCGTGCCGCCGGGCGGAACAGTACGCGGGCCGGACTATACCGTGGTCTGCGGTGCGCTCGGGCCCGTCCGTTTCTTTTTGCAACCGCTAGACCTTCGGATCCGGATTCACCGTGTGCCCGTCCACCGCAATCACCTGGCCGGAGACCAGCCGCGCCGCGTCCGACCCCAGGAACACCGCCATATCGGCAATGTCGCGCGCCTCCACGAAGCGCCCCATCGAGGTGCCCGCGGCATAGCCCGCATAAACCTGATCGCGGGTCATGCCCTTGGCGGCGGCCTCGCGCTCCAGCACGCCCTCCATGCGCGGGCCTTCGACCGCGCCGGGGCAGATCGCATTGGCGCGGATGCCGAAGGGGCCGAGTTCCATCGCCAGCGTCTTCATCAGGCCAATCACCGCCCATTTCGCAGCCGCATATGGCGCCCGGTTCGGATAGCCGTGCTGGCCCGCCGTCGACGACGTGATGACAATCGAGCCGGCCCCCGCCGCCTTCATCAGCGGCACCGCGTATTTCGCCGCCAGAAAGCAGCCCTCCAGGTTGACGCTGACGCATTTGCGCCAGTCCTCCAGCGCAATGTCCTCGACCCGCGCGGTCGGCCCGGCAATGCCCGCATTGGCGCAGAGCACATCCAGCCCGCCCCAGACTTCCGCAATCTCGGCAAACAGCCCCATGACACCGGCCTCATCGGTGGCATCCACCGCCGTGCCGCGCCAGTCTGCCGGGAGATCCGACAGGCTGACGGCGCTGACATCCGTCACCCAGACCTGATGACCGGCGGCGGCAAAGCCCTCGGCCATCGCCCGGCCGATGCCCGACCCGCCTGCGGTGATCAGGACGCGCGCCATCAGCGCGGCGCGCCGATGGCGCGGCCCAGACCCTCCGGCGCGGGCAGGGCCGCATGGGCTTCGGCCAGCTTGACCAGATTGGCCTCCACATGCGGCGCAGGCGGCGCCGAGCGGCGGGTCGCGAGGTCCACATGCAAAAGCATGTGCTCGCCCGTCGCCAGCAGGCGCTCGCCCGCAAACATCTCGTGCCACAGGTGCATCTTCTTGCCTTGCCCCAGGATCACCCGCGTGCGAACCTGGATCGCTTCTCCCGCATTCACCTCGTCGAGATGGCGGATATGGGTCTCAGCGGTGAAATAGCTGCCGCCCGAAGCGATGTATTCCGCATCGCAGCCAATGATCTCCATCAGCCGGTCGGTGGATTGCGCAAAGGCATCGAGATAGCGGCTCTCGGTCATGTGGCCGTTGTAGTCGGTCCAATCGAGCGGCACCACGCGCGACTGGGTGAGCACCGGCTGGCCGAGGTCCGCGACCTCCTCCAGACGGCGCGCAAGGCCCGCCTCGCCCATGCGGCCCGCGTCATGGGCATTCTGCAAGGCCCCGGCGCCCCAGTCATTGGCAGAGAGCGCCCGCATCATGCCCACCAGATTGTCATCCCGGATCCGCTCCAGCGCGCGGATCGAGTGCTGGCCGGACTGCGCATCCGACTGCCCCGCGATCAGATCGACCAGCTCCTCGGTGTATTCCGGCACATCCATCAGCTTGGTCCAAGGCCAGCTGAGGCAGGGGCCGAACTGCGCCATGAAATGCTTCATCCCCGCTTCGCCGCCCGCCACGCGGTAGGTCTCGAACAGGCCCATCTGCGCCCAGCGGATGCCAAAGCCGTAGCGGATCGCGTTGTCGATCTCCTCGGTGGTGGCGATGCCGTCCTTGACCAGCCACAGCGCCTCGCGCCAGACCGCCTCCAGGAAACGGTCGGCCACATGCGCGTCGATCTCCTTCTTCAGGTGCAGGGGATACATGCCGATGGCGGAGATGATCTCCTTGGCGCGCGCGATCGTGCCCTCCGGGTTCGCGGCAGTGGTGACCAGCTCGACCAGAGGCAGCAGGTAGACCGGGTTGAACGGATGCGCGACCACGATCTGACCGGGGCGCGCGCGCCCTTCCTGCAGTTGCGAGGGTTTGAAGCCCGAGGTGGAGGAGCCGATCACCGCGTCGCCCGTGCAATGGGCCTCCAGTTCAGCGTAAACCCCCTGCTTCAGGTCCAGCCGTTCCGGCACGCTTTCCTGCACCCACTGGGCGCCCTTCACGGCCTCCGCAATGGTGTCGTGGAAGGTCAGGTTGCCCTCCGGCGGCAGCGCCACATTGCCAAGACCCGGCAGGCTGCGCCGCGCGTTCTCCAGCACCTCGCCGATCTTGCGCTCAGCTTCCGGGTCCGGGTCGAACACCCGCACGTCCCATCCGTTGAGCATAAAGCGCGCGGCCCAGCCGCCGCCGATCACCCCGCCGCCGATGATTGCTGCTGTTTTCATGTGACTTCCTTTGAGATCCGCCCGGCACTTCTTCTGGCCGTAAATATCCTGGGGGTTTGGGGGCTAGCCCCCGATCAGCCCGTTTTACCGCAGCGCGGCTGTGCGCCGGGGGTGTACAGACGGTGCCCGCATGTCCCCTGCCGCGCATGCGCCTACTTCGACGCCGGCGCCCGCTTCACCAGCCCCAGCTTCTCGCGCACCTCCTGCGCACCGATCACCCGGGCGCCCATGTTCTCGATGATGCTTCCTGCCCGCTCCACCAGCTGCCAGTTCTGCGCCAGCTCGCCCTTGCCGAGCCACAGGTTGTCCTCCAGCCCGACCCGCACGTTGCCGCCCGCCAGCACGCTTGCCGCGACATAGGCCATCTGGTTGCGGCCCAGCGCAAAGGCCGAAAAGGTCCAGTCCCCGGGCACGTTGTTGACCATCGCCATGAAGGTGTTGAGGTCATCCGGCGCCCCCCAGGGCACCCCCATGCACAGCTGCACCAGCGCCGGGCTGTCCAGCACGCCGTCCTTCACCAGCTGCTTGGCATACCACAGATGGCCGGTGTCGAAGGCCTCGATCTCGGGCTTCACACCGAGATCCGTCATCATGCGCCCCATCGCCTGCAACATGCCCGGCGTGTTGGTCATCACATAGTCGGCCTCGGCAAAGTTCATCGTGCCGCAGTCGAGCGTGCAGATCTCCGGCAGGCACTCCGCCACATGCGCCACGCGTTCGGCAGCGCCAATCATGTCGGTGCCCGCCTCCTTCAGGGGCAGCGGGTTTTCGGTATCGCCAAACACCATGTCGCCGCCCATGCCGGCGGTCAGGTTCAGCACCACATCAACCTCGGCATCCCGGATGCGATCCGTCACTTCGCGGTAAAGCCCGAGGTCGCGCGACGGTGCGCCGCTTTCGGGATCGCGCACATGGCAATGCACCACCGCGGCGCCGGCCTTGGCCGCGGCAATGGCGCTATCGGCAATTTCCTTGGGCGAACGCGGCACATGCGGGCTGCGGTCCTGGGTGCTGCCGGAGCCGGTGACGGCACAGGTGATGAAGACCTCACGGTTCATGGTCAGAGGCATTTTGCCTTTCCCCTCGATGTACAGGGTTTTGCCACGGGTTATCCCCAGGCTCCTCCCCAGATTCTGATTTGCGCTGGCGCTGACTGTGCCGCAGCCTTGGCGCCTGAACTTCACAACATGCGAATCGAACTTGATGAAATCCGCAAAAAACATCCTTCAGCCCGAACACCGCCCGCTGAAAACCGCGGTGCTGGTGCTGGACGAGTGCAACACGCTCTCCTTTGCCGCCGCCGTCGACCCGATGCGCGCAGCCAACCGGCTGGCGGGCCGCGGCGCGTTCGATTGGGACTACGTAAGCGCCGCCGCCGAGCCGCCGATGCTGACCAGCGGCCTCACCGTGCCCAGTATCCCGCTGGCGCGGCTGGAGGGCTGCGAGCTGTTGATCGTGGTCGCAGGCTTCCAGCTCGCCCGCCACGCGACCCCCAGCCTGCTGGCCGGCCTCAGGCGCATTGCCGCCACCGGTGCCACGCTTGCAGGCATCGACGGCGGCCCGTGGCTCCTGGCTGAAGCCGGGCTTCTGGACGGCCACGCCGCCACCACCCATTGGGAGGATCTGGAAAACTTCGCCGCCCGCTTCCCCGAGGTCAACTGCCGCGACGACCGCTTCACCGTCTCAGAAGGCCGCCTCACCTCCGGCGGCGCCACCCCGGCGATCGAGATGATGCTGCATATTATCGCCGCCCGCCACGGCGCGGGTTTTGCCTCCCGGGTGGCCGGGCTGTTCCTCTACGACGGGCTGGCATCGGGACCGCGGCCGCAAAGCCGCCTCGGCGGCCAGAAGCACAGCGCGCTCACCGCCAAGGCCAACGCGCTGATGGAAGCGGCGCTGGACGAGCCGATGCCGCTGGCGGAGATCGCCGAGCGCCTCGGCACCAGCCCGCGCAGCCTGCAGCAGCAGTTCCGCCTGCGGCTCAACACCACGCCGCAGGACCACTACCTGCAGCTGCGGCTGGCCGAGGCGCGCCGCCTGGTGTCCGACACCGACCTGCCGCTGATGGAGGTGGCGATGGCGACCGGCTTTTCGTCGCAATCGAGCTTCGCGCGCGCCTTCCGCACCGCGCATGGCACCTCGGCCCGCGAGCTGCGCCAGAGCCGCGAGGGCGCAGGCGCCTTTGGCCGGACCGGCGGCACCACCGCCGGGACGCAGCCCTTGCCGCGCTCCACCGCGCATTAAGCGCCGGGGGGTGCGGGCAAGGCGCGGGCGCGGTCCGGACCGGGCCAGCGCAGGCGGCCTTGCGCCAGACCGGACGCAGCCGGCATACGGCCCGGCTGCTCCCCTGATCGCAGCAGCGCGGCGGGGGCGATTCCGGGTCGAACTGGCTCCGCTGGCAGCTCATCGCCAAAGCCTCGCCCCAAAAGACCGCTGCGCCAAGCCGCGGGCAAATTCTCCCGCCCGTCGCCAGAGCCCTGTTCGGGCTCCGCTTCCGTTGGGCCTGGCCCGGCGCAAGGCCGCCAAGCGGTGCCGGCATTTGCCGGCGCAGCTGCGGGCGCGGGAGCCGTCCCTTTCCGGTTCCGGTTCCGCCCCCCGCAGGCTGCGCCCTCAATAGGGCATCGGATGCGCCTTGTGCGCCGCATCGAGCTCGCCGCGCAGCTCCGCGCTGAGGCTCAGCTCCGCCGCCGCCAGCGCATGCTCCAGCTGCTGAAGCGTCGTCGCCCCGAAAATCACCGATGCCATGAACGGCCGCTCCCGGCACCAGGCCAGCGCCATATGCACCGGATCCAGCCCGTGCCGCGCCGCGATCTCCAGATAGGCCCCGACGGCGCCGTGCACCCGCGGCCCCTCGCGCCCGCCCAGCTCCGGGCTGATCGCCTTGCGCGACCCCTCCGGCACCGCGCCGCCCTCGTATTTGCCCGTCAGCAGCCCGGTCGCGAGCGGCGAAAACGCCAATAGCCCCACGTCCTCATTCACGCTCAGCTCCGCCAGGTCGGTGTCGAACATCCGGCACAGCAGCGAGTATTCGTTCTGGATCGACGCCACCCGGGGCCAGCCCCGTTCTTCGGCAATGCGCAGCCATTGCGCCGTGCCCCAGGCGCTTTCGTTGCTGAGACCGAAGGCGCGGATATTGCCCTTCTCCACCTGCCGCTGCAGCGCCTCCAGGCAGTCTTCCATATTGGCCAGCGTCTGCGCCCGGTCCTGCAAGGATGGATCATAGCTCCAGTTCTTGCGGAACATGTAGCTGCCGCGGTTGGGCCAGTGGAACTGGTAGAGGTCGATGTAATCCGTCTTCAGCCGCCGCAGCGAGCCTTCGATGGTGGGCGCGATGGTTGCAGAGCTGATCGGCGCGCCGCCGCGCACCGCCTCCAGCCCCTCGCCCGAGTGCTTGGTGGCCAGCACATACTCGCCCCGCCGCCCGGTCTTTGCATTCCAGTTGCCGATGATCTCCTCGGTGCGGCCGATGGTGTCCTTGCTGATGGGGTTCACCGGGTACATCTCCGCGGTGTCGAGGAAGTTTATCCCCGCCGCCAGCGCTCTCTCGATCTGCTGATGCGCCTCGCCCTCCGGCGTCTGGGTGCCGAAGGTCATGGTGCCCAGGCACAAATCGGGGACGACGATTCCTGTGCGCCCCAGCGGTTTCCTCTTCATCGTCGCCTCTCCCTGTCCGGCTCTGCCGCCGACCCTAACCGGCCCGGCGCCAAGTGCAAGCCGCCGCCGGGCCGCGGGGGCAGCGTTCGGCGGCGGCATTCAAAGTCTCGCGCAATCAGAGCGGGGCCGTGCCAGCAAAAGATTTGATTAAAGCCCTCAGAAACCGCTGACTCAGCGCGCATGGAAGCACCCTGTTTCAGCCGGCATAAAAAGGAACCCCGATAACGACCGCCTTTACCAAGAGCTGCAGACACCTGGTTGCGGAGGCGGCAGCGGCAGTGCCCCGCTTCGCCAGTCCGGACGCGCCGGCAGCGCAGGGCTGCGCAGAGACTCTGTTTGCGGACCTGCGGGTCATCCGCGAGGTGGGGAAAACCGCCGCTGTCGGCGGGCCTTTTCCTGCCCCCCGGCCTGCTGGAATTCTGGATCGGCCCGGTCAGCCCCTATCACAAGCCGGTGTTTGCCGAAGACAGGGTTTTCACCTTCTGCTGCGGCAATGGCTGGCGCCCGGCCCTGGCGGCGAAGGCGGCGAAGGCGGCGCCGGAGATGGGCCTGCAGCGGGCGTTCTGTCTGCACGGCGGCTTTCATGCCTGGATCGCGGCAGGCGGCGCCGCGGCAGCGGCGGAGCTTGCACCGGCGCGAAAATCCCGGCAGCCTGCGCGGCAATCACTTGGGACGCCAACAAAGGGGAGCCGACAGCGTGCCGCAACAGATAATCAAGGGCGTCAAGGCGCTCCTCGGCGAAGCAAACCAGACCGTCAAGACCATGCCGGTGGCCGAAGCCCTGCAAAAGGCACAGGACGCATCTTATGTCTTCGTCGATCTGCGCGACATCCGCGAGCTGCAGCGCAGCGGCATGATCCCCGGCGCCTTCTCCTGCCCGCGCGGGATGCTGGAATTCTGGATCGACCCCGAAAGCCCCTACCACAAGCCTGTGTTCAACCAGGACAAGACCTATGTCTTCTACTGCGCCAGCGCCTGGCGCTCGGCCCTCAGCGCCAGAACGGCGATGGAGATGGGGCTGCAGCCGGTGATGCACCTCGAAGGCGGTTTCACCGAATGGGTCAAACAGGACGGCCCGGTGGTCCCGCGCGAGGGCTGAGGCGCAGCCCGCGCGGACGCCCTGCGCCGGGGATGGGCGGCGGATGGGCGGCGGAAACCGCGCCGCCGGAGCCGCGCACAGCCGCACCACACAGGTCACTGCGATGAAACCGTCAGCCGAGACCACCCGGCGCCACGGCGCCCCGCCCTTCAGCGCAGCACTGCTGCATGGCGGCCCCGGCGCCGCGGGCGAGATGGCGCCGGTGGCGCAGACGCTTGCCGCCCGCGGGCACTGCGTGCTGGAACCCTGGCAGAGCGAAATTTCGGTGGCAGGCCAAGTCGCGGAACTGCGCCGCCAGCTCGAATCCGCCTTTGCGGGCCCCGCGGTGCTGATCGGCTTTTCCTGGGGCGCCTGGCTCGGCTGCCTCCTGGCGGCGCAGCACCCGGGCCTGGTCTCGAAACTGGTGCTGGTGGGCTGCCCGCCCTTCGAGGCGCGCTGCGCCGCAGAGATCGCCCCCGCGCGCCGGGCCCGCCTGCACCCCGCCGAATGGCAGGCGCTGACGGCGCTGCTGAAAGGCCCGGGCATGGAGACCGCAGACGGCCTCGCCCGCGCCCTGCACCTGTTGGAGAAAGCCGACGCCTTCGCCCCGCTGCCGGACCTGCCCCGCCCCGCCCTCTCCTTCGACCGCCGCATTTTCGCAGCCGTCTGGGCCGAGGCCGGCGGGATGCGCCGCTCCGGCGCGCTGCTGCGCGCGGTGGCGCGGATCCGCTGCCCGGTGCTGGCCCTGCACGGCAGCCATGATCCGCATCCCGCCGAAGGTGTCCGCCGGCCGCTGCAGGACCTGCTGCCGGAGGCCCGCTTCCGCCTGCTGCCGCGGCGCGGCCACCGCCCCTGGAGCGAAACCCACGCCCGCACCGCCTTTTTCCGCGCGCTGGATCAGGCGCTGGCCCCAAGCTGACACCCCTCTGCTGGCATCTGACCGCCCCGGGGATCTGCCCCTCCCGCCAGCCGCAAGCGCTGCCGCGCCGCGCGCAAGCCGCGGCGCCCGACCCAACCGGCCCCGTGCCGCCCGCGGCGGTGCAGGGCCGGGCGGGAGCGCCGCCTCTGCCTGCCCCGCGCGCACGCCCTCAGCACCGCCATTCCGCAATTGAGAACAAAACACGAACATATTAACATGCCCCCATGCCGACTCACCTGTTCCCCGCCTCCAGCCGCCACGCCCGCCCGCAGCTCTCTCCGCTGAAGGGCGTGACCCTGGCGCAGGGCCGCGCGCATGAGGCCTGCGGCCCCGCCCGCCACCGCTTTGCGCTCTGGCTGGCGGCGGCGGTGCAAGGGCCGGTGCTGTGGATCGCCCCGGCCTGGAACAGCACCCGGCTGAACCCCGACGGCATGTCTGAGTGCACCACCCCCGGCCGCTTCCTCTTCGTGCAAGCCACCCGGGCCGAGGATCTCTTGTGGAGCATGGAGGAAGCCCTGCGCAGCGGCGCCGCGCCGCTGGTGGTGGCCGAGCTCCCCGAGCCGCCCGCGATGACCCCGGTGCGGCGGCTGCATCTGGCCGCCGAAAGCGCAAGCGAAAACGCAGGCGCAGCCGGGCGCGCGCAGAGCCTGCCGCTGGGGCTGCTGCTCACCCCGGGCGGCGGCGGCGCCCGGGGCATCGAAAGCCGCTGGCACCTGGCCCCGGCCCATCCGGCGGCAGCGCCTCAGGCCGCAGACGCCCCCAATTCCGCCCCCTGCGAGGCTCACGCGGGAGTTCCGCGCACTCTGGATGCTCCCGCGGCCGCGCCCGCACCCGCCCCGGGATGGGCCCCGGGATGGGCGCAGCCGCGGCAGTGGCAGCTGCACTGCCTGCGCGCCCGCACCAGCCCGCCGCGCCGCTGGCAGATCCGCCAGGCCGCCCCCGGCGCACCGCTGCAGGCCACCCCGGTCCCGGCCCTTGCAGAAACACAACCGCCAGCCGCCGCCGCGCAAGCGCCGCACAGTTCCAGCCCGGCGCAGCCGGACCCAGCCCTCCCGCGCCCGCGGCCCGCTCCGGCGCTGCCGGGCCAGTCCTGACGGCCTTGGGCCGCGCAGCCAGCCGCTGCGCCCGGGGCAATGCCGCGCGCCGCAAGGGCGCAAGCAGTTTCCCAGACGCTGGCAAGCCGCCCCAGGGCCGCGCAACACGGCCAATGCGCCAGGGACACAACTGCCCCGGTCCGCCTGCACAGCCGCACACCCGAACCGCCTGGCGCACCACGCCGCGGGCAGACTTGCACGCCAGTTCCGGCTGATACGCGGCAGACGCGCTTATCAATTCAGCCCCCGCCGCGGCCCCCAGAACCGGGCCTGCGATCCCGCTCCTGCGGCAGGCGGCAGGCCTCTGCCCGCCCCCCGTCCCCAGCCCGCCAGCCCTCCGCCGCCGCCGCGAACCGCGACCCGGCCCGCACCTCCGCCCCCGGCAGGAGCAACACGCCTCCGCGCACCACCCGCACCTTGCCCCGAGGCCCCCGCCGGCGCGGCCGGCAGACACCGCCCGCAACCTGCTCCCGGCCCGCCCCCTTCCCAGGGCCCGCAAGCTGCCCCCGCCGGGCGCGCGCCCGGCTGGTGGCAGCGCGCCGCCAACGCACGCCCCCCCAGCAACGTGATCCGCGCCGCAGCACATTTGAGCTACAATGACTCTCCGGAGCTATTTTGACGCGCCGCTCCCGCCGCAGGAAGGACAGCCGCCGATGCCGCACCGCAGGAGGTTTCTGAAACAGACCGCCGCCACCCTCGCCGCCGCGCTCGCCGCGGCAGCCCTCCCCGCGCCCGAACTCTGGGCGGTGCCGCGGCCCTACCGGCTCGACCCCGCGGCCACACACGCGGACTTCATCTTCACCCTGAACGGCGTGGCGCAGCGCGGCAGTATCCCCGTCGCCGCCGCCCGCATCAGCATCGACGCGCAGGACCTCACACAGAGCCGCGCCGACGTCACCCTCGCCGCAAACCAGGCCCGCACCGGGATAACATTCGCGACGGACGCTCTGCGCAGCCCGCAGGTGCTGGACACGGAGCGCTTTCCGCATATCCGCTTCGTGACCCGGCGCGTGCAGCTGGGACCGGGCGGGCGGCTCTCGGGCGGGGCGCGGCTTCATGGCCTGCTCACCCTGCGCGGGGTGACCCGGCCGCTGAGCCTCGCCGCGGCGCTCTACCGCCCGCCGGGCAGCGCGCCCACCGACCTTGCGCTGCTCGACATCCGCCTCTCCGGCGCGCTCAGCCGCGCGGCCTTCGGGGCCGGCGGCTACCCCGATCTGGTAGGCGACCGCGTCGGCCTGGATATCCGCGCCCGGCTGCTGGCCGCGGGCTGAGCCGACCCCGGCTTTCCCCCGAAAGCCCGCCGCAAAACCCGCGCCAAAAAACCCACAGCCCGCCCGAAACCGACATCCCAAGGACGCTGCCGGGGTGGCTTTGCCCGGCCAGGCTGCCATGGTCACCCCTGTCATGCGCCTGATCGTCTCCTTCGCCGCCCTGTTCCTTTCCGTCATCCTGCTGCAGCTCTCCACCGGAGGCGTCGGCCCGCTCGATGCCATCTCCGGCCTGACGCTGGGTTTCAGCAAGGAGCAGATCGGCCTCCTCGGCTCGGCGCATTTCTTCGGCTTTTTCATCGGCTGCTGGTGGGCGCCGCGGCTGATGGGAGACGTGGGCCACGCCCGCGCCTTCGCTGTCTGCACCGCGCTTGGCGCGATGGGTATCCTCGGCCACACCCTGAGCGAAAACCCCTACGTCTGGGCGGTGCTGCGGATCGCCTCCGGCGCCTGCGTTGCGGGCTGTTACACGGTGATCGAGGCCTGGCTCAACGCCAAGGTCACCAACGCCACCCGCGGCCGCGCCATGGGCACCTACCGGATCGCCGACATGAGCGCCTCACTCAGCGCGCAGCTGATCATCGCAGTGCTGCCGCCGGCCTATTACGTCTCCTACAACCTGCTGGCGATCCTGTGCTGCGCCGCCCTGCTGCCGCTGACGCTCACCAAGGCAAACCAGCCCGAAACCCCCGAGGCGCCGCGGCTGCGCCCGAAACTGGCCTGGCGCTGCTCGCCGCTGGCGGTGGCGGGGGTGATCGTCTCGGCGCTGAGTTCGGCCTCCTTCCGCATGGTCGGCCCGGTCTACGGCCAGGCGGTCGGGCTGGAGATCGGCCAGATCGCCTTTTTCCTTGCCGCCTACGTGCTGGGCGGCGCGCTGGCGCAATATCCGATGGGCTGGCTCGCCGACAAGTTCGACCGCCGCTGGGTGCTGATCTGGCTCTCCGCCGCCGCAATCGTCAGCTGCGCCATCACCATTGCCGCCAGCACCACAGGCATGCTCGGGGTAATGCTGGCAGCGATCTTCTTCGGCGTGACCACTTTCCCGATCTTCTCGGTTTCCGCCGCCCACGCCAACGATTTCGCCTCCTCGCCCGAGCGGGTCGAACTCGCCGCGGCGCTGATGTTCTGGTACGCGCTCGGCGCCATCGCCTCGCCCTATGTCTCCTCGGCCCTGATCGAGGCCTACGGACCCGGCGCGCTGTTCGCCTTCGTCGCCCTCGGACATGTGCTGCTGATCGCCTTTGGCCTCGGCCGGATGCGCGCCCGGCCGGCCCCCGAGGCGCGCACCCACTACGTCTACGCGCCGCGCACCTCCTTCACCATCGGCCGCCTGCTGAAACGCGCCCGCGAGACCCGTTAGACCCGCCAGGCCCAGGCCGCCGTTATTTGCCCCCGCAAACCGGGCCGGGGGTTTCCGCGCCCCTCTGCATGCGCTAGACGGGCGGCTGACCTATTACTCGGATGGATGGCATGGCACGCATTCTGATTACATCGGCGCTTCCCTACATCAACGGGATCAAGCACCTCGGCAACCTGATCGGCAGCCAGCTGCCCGCTGATCTCTATGCCCGCTTCCAGCGCGGCCGCGGCCACGAGGTGATGTTCCTCTGCGCCACCGACGAGCACGGCACCCCGGCCGAGCTGGCCGCCGCCAAGGCAGGCCAGCCGGTGGCGGAGTACTGCGCCGAGATGCACGGGGTGCAATCCGGCATCGCCCGCGGCTTCGGCCTCAGCTTCGACCACTTCGGCCGCTCCTCCAGCCCGCAGAACCACGCGCTGACCCAGCATTTCGCGGGCAAGCTCGCTGACGCCGGACTGATCGAGGAAGTGACCGAGAAGCAGGTCTATTCCAACGCCGACGGCCGCTTCCTGCCCGACCGCTACATCGAGGGCACCTGCCCCAACTGCGGCTACGAACGCGCCCGCGGCGACCAGTGCGAGGAATGCACCAAGCAGCTCGACCCGACCGACCTGATCAACCCGCGCTCGGCGATCTCCGGCTCCACCGATCTGGAAGTGCGCGAGACCAAGCACCTGTTCCTGCGCCAGTCCGCGATGCGCGATCAGCTCGACGCCTGGATCGACACCAAAACCGATTGGCCGGTGCTCACCACTTCGATCGCCAAGAAGTGGCTGCATGACGGCGACGGGCTGCAGGACCGCGGCATCACCCGCGATCTGGACTGGGGCATCAAGGTGAAGAAGGGCGGCGCGGACTGGCCCGGCATGGAAGGCAAGGTCTTCTACGTCTGGTTCGACGCGCCGATCGAATACATCGCCTGCGCCGCCGAATGGGCCGAGGCCAACGGCAAATCCGAGGACGAGTGGCAAAGCTGGTGGCGCACCGACAAGGGCGCCGAAGACGTGCGCTACGTGCAGTTCATGGGCAAGGACAACGTCCCCTTCCACACGCTCTCCTTCCCGGCGACGATCCTGGGCTCGGGCGAGCCATGGAAGATGGTCGACCACCTGAAAAGCTTCAACTACCTGAACTATGACGGCGGCCAGTTCTCCACCTCGCAGGGCCGCGGCGTCTTCATGGACCAGGCGCTGGAGATCCTGCCCGCCGACTACTGGCGCTGGTGGCTGCTCTCCCATGCGCCCGAAAGCAGCGATTCCGAATTCACCTGGGAAAAGTTCCAGCAGTCGGTGAACAAGGATCTGGCGGATGTGCTCGGCAACTTCGTCTCCCGCATCACCAAATTCTGCCGCTCCAAGTTCGGCGAGCAGGTTCCCGAAGGCGGCGAATACGGGCCGCAGGAGCAGAACCTCCTCGCGGAACTGTCCACCCGCATCTATGCCTATGAAAAGCACATGGAGGCGATGGAGGTCCGCAAATCGGCGCAGGAGCTGCGCGCGATCTGGGTGGCGGGCAATGAATACCTGCAAGCCGCCGCGCCCTGGTCGGTCTTCAAGGAAGACCCCGAACGCGCCGCAGCCCAGGTCCGCCTCGGCCTCAACCTGATCCGCCTCTACGCGGTGCTGTCTGCCCCCTTCATCCCGCACGCGGCCGACCGGCTGATGGCGGCGCTGGGGAGCGGGGACCGCAGCTGGCCCGAAGACGTGGCTGCCGCGCTCGACGCCCTGCCCGCGGGCCACGGCTTCACGGTGCCGGAGGTGCTTTTTGCCAAGATCACCGACGAGCAGCGCGAGGACTGGCAGTCCCGCTTCTCCGGCACCCGCGCCTGAACGCCGCTGCCCGCAAGCCAAAAGGCCGCCTCCTCCGGGCGGCCTTCTTCGTTGCGGCTCAGACCGCGATCTGCGCGCCCTCCGCTGGCATCAGCAGCTGCCAGGCGGGCTGCGCCGCCGCATGATGCGCGCGCAGGCCTTCCGGCCCTTCCTGGTAAAGCGCATAGGTCGAATGATGCACCGGCAGCACCGCCCCGGGCGCAAGCTGCGCGGCAAACTCCGCTGCCTCTGCCCCGCTCATCGAGATCGGCCCCAGCGCACCGCTGCCGCCCACCGCACCGATATGCGGAATGAACAGATCCGGCGCCGGCTGCGCGTCCAGCGCCGCGGCAACCGGACCGGCCAGGAAACTGTCGCCCGCCCAGTAGATCCGCTTGCGCACGCCTGCCGCCTCCACATCGATCAGGTAGCCGTTGCCCAGCCCCAGGATCTGCGAGACCCGCGGCGACAGCGAATGCACCGCGGGCAGCGCCGTCACCGTCACCCGGCCTGCCGGAGCCTCGAACCTCCGCGCCGCGCCATGCGCAAGCGCTTGCGCCGCAAACCCCTTCTGCGCCAGCGCCCCGGCATCGTGGGCGGAACACAGAAGCGGCAGCTTGCGGCCGAGCCAGGCTTGCGCCTTCTGGTCGAAGTGATCCTCATGCGCATGGCTCAGCAGCACCAGGTCATAAGCCGCGTGCCCCAGCCCGGGAAACGGCGTCAGCCGCGCGTGCATCTTCACCTCCGGTCCCTTGGCAAGGTCAAACATCTCGTTCGGGTCGGGCATCCGGAAGGCCTCAGCCCCCTCCCCCAGGCAGGGATCGGTCAGGATGCGCAGGCCCGCCGCCTCGATCTCCAGCGTCGCTCCGCCCAGCCAGCGCAGTTGCACCTCGGAGCCCGCACTGCGCGCCGCCGCAGGCAGCAGCCCCGCTGCCAGCCCCGGCACCATGCCCGCCGTACCCAGTTTCAGAAAATCCCGTTTGTTCATGCTCGCTCTCCAATTGCTCTGCTGTAGAGCTACCCCCTCGCTTTCCCGGGAATAATCCGCTTAAAATCGAAGTGATTAAACGGAGTTTCCGCGCAATGAGCCGCCTTGAGACGATCGAGACCTTCGCCGAAGTCGCCAGCCAGCTGAGCTTTGCCAAGGCCGCCCGGCGCCTGCGGCTGCCGCCTTCAACCGTAACCACGCGGGTCCGCGCGCTGGAGGACAGCCTTGGCGTGCGCCTGCTCACCCGCACCACCCGCAGCGTCGCCCTGACGCCGGAGGGCGCGGTTTTCCTGGAGCGCTGCCGCATCGCGCTGGACGAAATCGAGGCCGCCCGCAGCCTGGTCTCGGCCGGGGGCAGTGCGCGCGGCCCCGTGCGGGTGTCGATCCCCACCGCCTTCCCGATGGCGCAATTCGCTGCCCTCAGCCGCCGCTTCCTGGCCCGCCACCCGGAGATCTCGCTCGATATCGCGGTCAGCGACCAGCCCGCCGATTTCGTCGCCGACGGCATCGATGTGGCCCTGCGCGGCAACCGCCCCGGCGGCCCCGGGCTGATCGCGCGCGAACTGCTGCGCACCCCCGTGGTGCTGGCCGCGCCGCCCGGCCGCCTTGAAGACCCTGCGCTGCCGGTGCTCGGGCCGCTGGCTGGTCCGCTGCAGCAGCCGCTGCGGCCCGGCTCGGTGCGCTGCGAGTCCTTCGACCTCACCCTTCAGTTGGTGCTGGAGGGGCTCGCCCGGGCCTGCCTGCCGCTGCAGGTCTGCGAAACCGACGTCCGCCGCGGTGCGCTGGACTGCGGGCCGGCGCCGGAGGGCGCCACCCAGAGCCTCGCGCTCTACCTCGTCTATCAGGACCGCCGCCACCAGCCGCAGCGGGTGCGCCTGTTCATCAACCATCTGGTGGAGGAACTGGCCCGCCGCCCGGCTGCCGGGCCGCAGGCGGAATTTTTTCCTGACTAAAAAACTCGGATTGACAATCCCGAGCAAACCAATCAGAAATAACCCATTCCAGCCAGCCTGCTCCGCGTCAGGCGAGCCCGAATTGTGCAAACAAACCGAGATCGCCCCATGCCGGACCAGTCCCGCCGCCCGCGCGGCCCGCAGCCCGCCGTTCAGGAGTTCGAAGACACCCGCCAGCTCTGGCGCGCGGTCTTTGCCGCCTCTGGACCGCTGTCCGGCTTCTGTCTGGAATGGCTTCTGGACCGGGCGGAATTCAGCAACGGATGCCCGTCATGAATCAGATTACCCCAATGAACCAGATTTCCCCCGCCCCCGCGGCCTCCGCGGCCGCCCCGGCCGCCGCGGAAGTCTACCCCACCTACCACGCCGAGGACCTGACCCGCGGCGGTGTGCAGGCCCGCATCCTGCTCAACGGCCAGATCTACGCGCTGCGCATCACCCGTGCGGGCAAGCTGATCCTCACCAAATGAGCCGGCCCCGCACCCAGCCCCGCGGCGGCGCTGCGGTCGGGCTCCTGTCCGAACTGCCGCCGCTGGAGGCCGGCGCCGTGGTCTCCCTGCGCCACTGGTTCTCCGGCCCCGATGCGCGCGCCCAGCTGCGCGAGGATTTCGAGGCGGCTCTCGGCCCCGATGCAGGGCTTGCCGCCTTCGGGGCCTTCGGTACACTTTGCAACTTCTGCGCCACCCACGGCCGCCGCCCGCTGGTGCGCCACGGGCTGAGCTGTTCCTGCCTCGGCGCGGACGAGAACTGTTTTGCCAGCCTCCTCGCCGCCGCCGCCGAAAGCGAGGAGGACGACGCCCGCCTGCTCGCCGCGCTGATCGTGCGCCCGGCCGAGGCCGCCGCGCTGGCGGAGCTTGCCGGGCGATACACGCGGCTGCTGCACCAGACCCTGCCGCTTGTGCCCGCAACAGCGGCGCCCGTGGCCCGCACCCTGCACTGAATTCACTTCAAACCACTGCAACCAGGCCATATACGATGAAACCGCTTTTCCGCGCGGGCACCGCGCTCGCCGCGCTGGCCCTCGCCGCCCCGGCCCTTGCCGCCACCAAGGCCGAGGTGCTGGCCAATTACGCCAACATCGCCGAAGCCAAGTACCAGGACAGCCTGACCGCCGCCCAGCGCCTGCAAGAAGCCGTCTCGGCGCTGACCGCCGCCCCCTCCGCCGAAAACCTGACCGCCGCGCGCGCGGCCTGGATTGCCGCCCGGGTGCCCTACCAGCAGTCCGAGGTGTTCCGCTTCGGCAATGCCATCGTCGACGGCTGGGAAGGCAAGGTGAACGCCTGGCCGCTGGACGAGGGGCTGATCGACTACGTGGATGCATCCTACGGGGGCTTGGGCGGGGAAAACGCGCTGGCCGGCCTCAACGTGATTGCCAGCCCCGTGTTCGAGCTCTCGGGCAAGCAGATCGACGCCGCCCGGATCACCCCCGAACTGCTGGAATCCACCCTGCACGAGGCCGACGGCATCGAGGCCAACGTCGCCACCGGCTACCATGCCATCGAATTCCTGCTCTGGGGCCAGGACCTGAACGGCACCGGACAAGGCGCGGGCAGCCGCCCCTGGACCGACTACGCGGCAGGCGAGGACTGCACCAACGATAACTGCGCCCGCCGCGGCGCATACCTGAAGGCCGCAACCGATCTCCTGGTCAGCGATCTGGAGTGGATGGCCGCGCAATGGGGTGAAGACGGCGGCGCGCGCAGCACCCTGCTGGCGGACGAGGACGCAGGCATCACCGCGATGCTCACCGGCATGGGCTCGCTTTCCTACGGCGAGCAGGCGGGCGAGCGCATGCGCCTCGGCCTGATGCTGAACGACCCCGAGGAAGAGCACGACTGCTTCTCCGACAACACCCACAACAGCCACTACTACGATGGCCTGGGCGTTCAGAACGTCTATCTCGGCGAATACGTGCGCCTGAACGGCGAAAAGATCTCCGGCCCCAGCTTGAGCGATCTGGTCGCCGCCAAAGACCCCGCGCTGGACGCGCAGATGCGTGGCAAGCTGTCCCATACCATGCGTGCGCTCGGCGGCATCAAGACCGCCGCCGAAGCCGGCTTCTCCTACGACCGGATGCTGGCGCAGGGCAATGATGCAGGCGAAGCGCTGATCATGGCGGGCGTAGACGGGCTTATCGCGCAGACCCGCACGCTGGAACAGGTTGTGGCGGCGCTGAAGCTGGAGGGGGTCGGCATCGAAGGCTCCGACAGCCTCGATAATCCGGGCGCGGTGTTCGAGTAGGCGCCGCCTCTGCCCGGACCCTCGCCGCATCCCCCTTCCCCCCCGCGGCCAGGGTCAGGGACCATCTGTCGCGCCATACCCAAGCACTTCACTCTGGATCATCCTTGAATCCTCAGCAAAACTGTCAGATATAAGCCCAACGGAATCACTCGCCCGCCGGGCCGCCCTGCAAGGACGCCGCGACATGATCGTCTGCCACTGCACCAACATCTCGGACCACGACATCCACGCCGCGATCGACTGGATGCGAAGTGCAGACCCCGCAACGATAATTACCCCCGGCAAGATCTACCACGCCCTGGGCAAGTCCGCCGATTGCGGCGGCTGCATGCCCCTTTTCCTCGACACGATGCGCACCAGCGCTAGTCTGGAAGTGCCTGCGCACCTTCAGAATTTGCGCGCAGGCCATATTCGGGAGGAAGTACATGAAGGGCGATACCAAGATCATCGACTACCTTAACAAGGCCCTGCGCCACGAGCTGACCGCGGTCAGCCAGTACTGGCTGCATTACCGCATGCAGGAGGACTGGGGCCTCGGCAGCATGGCCAAGAAAAGCCGCGAAGAAAGCATCGAGGAGATGGAGCACGCGGACAAATTGATTGAACGGATTTTGTTTCTGGAAGGCCACCCGAACCTGCAAAAGCTCGACCCGCTGCGGATCGGCCAGACACCCAAAGAAACCCTGGAATGCGACCTGGCCGCCGAACGCGAGGCCCGCGACCTCTATAAGGAGGCCCGCGATGCCTGTCACAGCGCCGGCGACTATGTCTCGATGAAACTGTTCGAGGAGCTGATGACGGACGAAGAGGGCCACATCGACTTCCTCGAAACACAGCTCGAGCTGCACGACCGGATCGGTGCAGAGAACTATGCCCAGCTTAACGCCACCAAAATCGAAGAGGCCGGCGGCTAGCGCCCTGATGGCGGCCGCGCTCGCGGCCGCCGCCTGCTCCCTTGCAGCCTCGGAACCCGTCCCCGCCCCTGCAGCCGCCGCTGCCACTGCCACTGTTGCACCTGAAGCGCCCGCCGCCGCAACTGCACCCGCAACCGCCGCCGGCATCGCGCTCTCCGACCCTCACCTTTCCACCCTGCCCCGCAGCGCCGCCGAACACGCCCGCATCAAATCCGTGACCGCGCCCGCGAAGAACTTTATCGCCCCCGAAGCATTTGAAACCCTGTCCGCCGGCGCCGCCACCCAGCGCGCACGCCAGGATGCCGAGGCTTTCTCGCAGCCCTCCGCCAATCTCAGCTTCGAGCAGGAACTAGCCTTTCGCCTCGGCAACGGGCTGTTCAAGAAGATCTGGGTATTCTCCCCCGCCTCGACCCTCGCCTCCGACGGGCTCGGCCCCCTCTACAACGCCCGCTCCTGCCAGCGCTGCCACCTGAAGGACGGCCGCGGCCACGTGCCGGAGCAGCCCGAGTATGCCTCCGCCGCGATGTTCCTGCGTGTCTCTATCCCCGGCCCGGTGCCGGAGGATCTGCGCGCCATCGGGGACTACATCGGCACCGCGCCCGACCCCGCCTACGGCGGCCAGCTGCAGGATTTCTCGGCCCCCGGCCTCGCACCGGAATACCGCCTGCAAGTGACTTACGAGGAAGTCACCGTTTCCCTCGCAGGCGGCGAGACCGCCACCCTGCGCCGCCCTGCCTATTCCGCAACGCACCTCGGCTACGGCCCCCTGCACCCGCGGGCAATGCTGTCGCCCCGCTTGGCTCCCCCGATGATCGGCCTGGGCCTGCTGGAGGCGATCCCCGCCGCAGACATCCTCGCCCATGCCGACCCGGAAGACACGGACGGCGACGGCATTTCAGGCCGTGCAAACCTGATCTGGTCACGCGAATTCAACCGCATCATGCTGGGCCGCTTCGGCCACAAGGCCGGGATGCCTACGGTCCACGAGCAATCGGCGGCCGCCTTCGCGGGCGATATCGGCATCTCCACCCCGCTGTTCCCCGCCCACGCGGGCGATTGCACCGCCGCGCAAAGCGCCTGCCGGACCGCCCCTCACGGCGGCGGTGATGCGCGCGAAACCGAGATCGACCAGCCCAACATGGATCTGGTCACCTTCTATGCCCGCAACCTCGCAGTACCCGCCCGCCGCGAAGCGGACGCCCCCCAGGTGCTGCGCGGCAAAGAGGTCTTCTACGGCAGCGGCTGCGCGTCCTGCCATGTGCCGAAGTACGTGACCCACCGGCTTGAAGACCGCCCCGAGCAGTCCTTCCAGCTGATCTGGCCCTACAGCGACCTGCTTCTGCATGACATGGGCGAAGGCCTCGCCGACCACCGCCCCGAGGCCCGCGCCACGGGCCGCGAATGGCGCACACCGCCGCTCTGGGGGATCGGCCTCACCAGCCGAGTATCCCCCCGCGCCAGTTACCTGCACGATGGCCGCGCCCGCAGCCTGCTCGAAGCCATCCTCTGGCACGGCGGCGAGGCGGAGGCCGCGAAGTCCCGCGTCGTGGAACTCGGCCCCGAAGACCGCGCCGCCCTGATTGCGTTTCTCGAAAGCCTTTGAATGACCCGCATCCTTGCGTTCTGCCTCGCACTCGCCAGCGCGCCTGCCGCAGCCTCCGAGCTCTCCGCCGGCATCACGGACAACCAGATCCTGCCCGCCTTTGCCGAACTGGAAGCCGGCAGCGCCGCGCTGGCGAAAGCCGCCGAAGCCGATTGCACCGCGCAGTCCGAAACCCTGCGCAGCGCCTACCACGCGGCCTACGACGCCTGGATCGCCGCCAGCCCCTACCGCTTCGGCCCCGCCGAGGCAGAGAACCGCGCCTTCGCCCTTGCCTTCTGGCCCGACAGCCGCGGCAAGATTCCCCGCGCGCTCTCCGCCCTGATCCGGCAGGAGGACCCGGGCGTCACCGACCCCGCCCGCTTCGCCAGCTACTCCATTGCCGCCCGCGGCTTCACCGCGCTGGAATACCTACTCTACGACCCGCAGCTCTCCACCGCGGGCAGCGCCGCCTACCGCTGCACCCTTGTGCAGGCTGTCAGCACCGGCATCGCCGCCACCGCCCGCGCCATCAACAAGGACTGGACCGGGGGCTATGCGGACAAGCTGCGCACGCCAAATGAGCGCTACACCAGCGAAGCGGAGATCACCCGCGAGCTGTTCAAATCCCTCACCACCACCCTGCAGGTGCTGGCAGACATGCGCCTGGGCCGGCCGCTTGGCACCTACGACGCTCCCCGCCCCCTGCGCGCCGAGGCCCGCCGCTCCGGCCGCAGCCTGCGCCATGTCGAGCTGTCCCTCGCCGCGCTGGAACCGCTGGCGCTGGCATTGGCCGAGGGCAGCCAGACGCTGCAGTCCCAGCTCGCCACCAGCTTCGCCAAGCCCCGCGCCCGCGCCGCCGCGCTGGAAGACCCCGCCTTGGCGGGCGTCACAGACCCCGCCAGCCGCCTCCGCATCGAAGCCCTTCATCAGGAGGTGCAGGACATCCACATCCTCGCCCTCACCGCCCTCGGCCCGGCGCTGGGGGTGGCGGCCGGGTTCAACGCGCTTGACGGCGACTGAGCGGAGACCGCGATGAACTCCCGCCGCACCTTCCTCGCCGGTCTCCTTGCCACCGGGCTCGCCCCACAGGCCAGCTGGGCCGACGCCGGCGCCCCGGCCTTTCTGTCGGCAGGCCGCGACGAACAGGGCCGCTTCCTGCTTGCAGGCCTCACCCGCGACGGCCGGGCGCTGTTCCGCCCCCCGCTGCCCGCCCGCGGCCACGCCGCCGCCGCCCACCCTGCGCGCCCGGAAGCCGTCGCCTTCGCCCGCCGCCCGGGCCGCTTTGCCAATGTGATCGACTGCCGCAGTGGCGCCGCCCTCGCCCGGCTGGAGCCGCCTGCGGGCCATCACTTTTTCGGCCACGGCACCTTCTCCGCCGATGGCCGTTTTCTTTACACCACCGAGAACGCCTACGAGACTTCCCGCGGCAGGATCGGCGTCTGGGACACGCGCAAAGGCTACCGCCGCATCGGCGCCTTTGCCTCCGGCGGAACCGGCCCGCATGACATCCTGCTGCGCCGCGACGCGCCGGGGCTGGTGGTGGCCAACGGCGGCATCAGGACCCACCCCGGCAGCGGCCGCGCCAAGCTGAACCTCGCCACCATGCGCCCGAACCTCAGCTACCTCAGCTCCGGCGGCACGCTGGACGCGCAGATGGAGCTCCCCGCCGCCCTGCACCAGAACTCGATCCGCCACCTCGCCATGCGCGCCGACGGAACCGTGGGCTTTGCGATGCAATGGCAAGGCGGTGCAGGCGAGCTTGTGCCCATCGCCGGCCTGCACCGCCCCGGCACCCCGCCGCGGCTGATGGCGGATGGCGACCCGCGGGTGCTGAACCTCCAGGGCTACGGCGGCTCCATCGCCTTCTCCCCTGACGGCACCCGGGTGGCTGTCACCTCTCCCCGCGGCGGCGTTCTGCAGGTGATGGATTGCGCAGGCGGAGAGCTGCTCGCCGAGCACCGCATGGCCGACGTCTGCGGCCTCGCCCCCGGCCCGGCCAACGCAGGTTTCACCGCCAGCACCGGCACCGGCGCCTTGTTTGAGATCACACACGCAGGCCCCCGCCTGCTGCACCGCACCGCCCTGGCGTGGGACAACCACCTGATCCCGCTCGTCTGAGACCCCGAGCAACAAGCCGCCCATCGCCGGCGCACGCGGGGGCGATCCGAACAGAGCTGACTGGCAGTTTATCCCTGCCAACCCCGTACACCTTTTCGAGGGACCGCCAAGCAGCAACCAAATCGCCGCCGCGTGGGGACGCGCCGGCGATGCGCGGCGGCCTCTCGGCCTTGTCCCGCGCGGGCGATCCATAAATGCCGCCTGACAGCACAAACGAAAACGCCGCGTGACATTCCGAGCGTGATACGCTAATAAATCGCAGCTAAAGGAAAGCAAATGGACGCTTCACGCCGCCAAAACGAAATCATCACGCTCCTGAACCAGCACGACCGGGTCGAGGTGGAGGAGCTTGCGCACCGCTTCGGCGTCTCGCTGCAGACCGTGCGCGCCGACCTGCGCGACCTCTCCGCCCGCGGCGCGCTTTCGCGGGTGCATGGCGGCGCCGTGCGGCTTTCCTCCGCCGCGAGCCAGGGTTACGCCGACCGCCGCAAGCTGAACGCCGCCGCGAAACAGGCAATGGCCCAGGCCGCGGCCGAGCTGATCCCCGACAACTGCTCGCTCACGCTCAACATCGGCACTTCCACCGAACAGGTCGCCCGCGCCCTCTCCGGCCATCGCGGACTTACGGTGATCTCCAACAATATCAACATTATCAACATGATGCTTGGCGGCCAGCCGCAAGAGCTGATCCTCGTAGGCGGCACCGTCCGGCAAAGCGACGGCGCCATCGTGGGCGAGGACGCGGTGGAGTTCATCTCCCGTTACAAGGTCGACTTTGCGGTCATCGGCGCCTCTGCCCTCGATGCCGACGGCGCCGTGCTGGACCATGACGCCCGCGAGGTTTCCGTCGCCCGCGCGATCCTGAAGAACGCCCGCCAGAAGGTGCTGGTCTGCGACGGCAGCAAGTTCACCCGCTCCGCCCCCGTGCGTATCTGCGACGTCGCCGATCTCGACGTGGTGATCACCGACCGCCCCGCCCCGCAGGAGTTTGCCGCAGCCGCCCGCGCCGCCGGCACGCGAATCCTTACCGCCTCTCCCGAAACCGCCGCCCCCGGCACGACGGGTCAAAACGAAAGCAGCGAAAATGCCTGACGACTCCCAACTCACCGATCTCTTCATCATCGGCGGCGGCATCAACGGTTGCGGCATCGCCCGCGACGCCGCCGGCCGCGGCCTCACGGTGAGCCTGGCCGAGATGAACGACCTCGCCTCCGCCACCTCCTCGGCCTCCACCAAGCTGTTCCACGGCGGGTTGCGCTATCTTGAGTATTTCGAGTTCCGTCTGGTCCGCGAAGCGCTGATCGAACGCGAGGTGCTCCTCAAGGCGATGCCGCACATCTCCTGGCCGATGCGCTTCGTGCTGCCCTTCCACAAGGACATGCGGTTTGACAGCGACACGCCAACCTCCAAGCTGCTCACCACCTTCATGCCGTGGATGAAGGGCCGCCGCCCGGCCTGGCTGATCCGACTCGGGCTGTTCCTTTATGACAGCCTCGGCAAACGCGGCATCCTGCCCGGCACCGCCAAGCTGGACCTGCGCAGTGATCCCGCAGGCGCGCCTTTGCAGGACAAGTTCCAGACCGCCTTCGAATATTCCGACTGCTGGATCGAGGACGCCCGCCTGGTGGTGCTGAACGCCCGCGACGCCGAGGCCCGCGGCGCCGAGATCCTGACCCGCACCGAGGTCACCGGCGCCGAGCGCAAGGCCGGCCACTGGGTCATCCGCCTGAAGAACCGCGCCACCGGCGAGACTTATGAGCGGCGCGCGAAGATGCTGGTCAACGCGGGCGGCCCCTGGGTTGCCGACGTGCTGCGCCAGAAGCTCGGCCAGAACAGCCGCGAGAACGTCCGCCTGGTGCGCGGCAGCCACATCGTTGTGCCCAGGCTCTTCGACCACGGCCGCTGCTATTTCTTCCAGGGCACCGACGGGCGGATCATCTTCGCGATTCCCTACGAGACCGATTTCACGCTCATCGGCACCACCGACGCCGACCACCCGGACCCGGAGACCGCCCCCGAGTGCACACCGGAGGAACAGCAGTATCTGGTTGATTTTGCATCCGGATATTTCAAACAGCCGGTCAAGCGCGAGGATATCCTCTGGACCTACTCCGGCGTGCGCCCGCTTTATGACGACGGCGCCAGCTCCGCCACCGCGGCGACGCGCGAATACGTGCTCACCCTGGACCAGGCGCAGGCGCCGCTGCTGAATGTCTTCGGCGGCAAGATCACCACCTACCGCAAACTGTCGGAGGCGGCCCTGGCCAAGATCGGCGAGGTCTTCCCCCAACTCTCCGGTGACTGGACCGCGGGCGTTGCGCTCCCCGGCGGCGATTTCGCGGTGGCCGAGGTGGAGGCGCTGACCCGGAAACTCGCCGCCGACTACCCCTTCCTGTCCCCCTATTGGGCCGGCCGGATGATCCGCGCCTATGGCACCGAGGCTTGGCAGGTCCTTGGCGAGGCAAGCGCGGCTGCCGACCTGGGCCGGGACTTCGGCGCCACCATCACTGCCCGCGAGCTGGATTGGGCGGTGCAGAAGGAATGGGTGCGCAGCGGCGAAGACTATCTGTGGCGCCGCACCAAGCTCGGGTTGCGGCTGGATGAGGCACAGCGCGCGGCGGTGGATGCCTATGTTGAGGGCAAGGCGGCGCAGCTGGCCGCTTAAGGCGAAAGGCGCGCGCGGCTCCGCGCGGGTGCGAAGTGCCTGCAGCGTATCGCGGGCGCACGCCCCCGGTTTAGCGTCGGGCGCGCGGCGCTTTCGCCCCGCCAAAACGCCCTCCTCAAGGGCGGGCCCGGCATTGAGTACCGGCCCGCGCCGAACAAGGCCGCAGGCCGGCGCGCATCGCCGCCGCCCCCCCACGCGGCAGCCGCACCCGGCCCTGTCATCTTGCCCCAAATACTCCCGCCGGAGGCATCCGCCTCTCACCACCATTTCCTCGGCGCGGAACAAGGCCGAAGGCCGCCGCGCACCGCCGCTGCGCCCCCACGCGGCGGCGATTTGGCCGAGGCTTGGCACTCACTTCCGCCCTTTCGGCGAAGCCGGGCCTTGCCGATCCGCCTGCCGCCCGTTGGCGAACCGTCAGACCGGAACATCACCCGCCCCCGTTGCGCTCACGCCAGATATCCGCGCCCGCGCGCCCGGCAACGCCCGCAAAAAGTATCAGCCCGCCTGACCCGATGTTTCGCGCGCGAAACAACAAGGCAGCATTTTTGACCCAAAGCTCCGCAGGAACGGGGAGGGCTCCCGCCCCTTCCGGCAGGCGCCTCACGGCACCTCCAGAAGCGTTGGGCCGCCCCCGCCCCCCGCGATTTGCAAAGCAAAGCGCAAAGCCTCAAGCCCGCGATTTGCGCAGCAGACCCTCGCCTTCCGCCGCGGCAGACGCTTCAGAACTCCACGCCTTTCTGCGCTTTCACGCCTGCGCGGAACGGGTGCTTCACCTGGCCCATCTCGGTCACCAGATCTGCGATCTCGATCAGCTCCTCCTTGGCGTTGCGCCCGGTCAGAACCACATGGGTCATCGGCGGTTTACGCTCCACCAGGAACTCCAGCACCTCCGCGGGATCCAGGTACTCATAGCGCAGCGCGATGTTGATCTCGTCGAGCAGCACCATCGTGTTCTTCTCGTCCAGGATCATCTCCTTGGCCTTCTCCCAGCCCTTCTGCGCCGCGGCGATATCGCGGGCCTTGTCCTGGGTCTCCCAGGTGAACCCCTCGCCCATCGCGTAGAACTGGCAGAGATCGCCGAAGTTCTCCTCGATTAGCGTGCGCTCGCCGGTGGCCCAGGCGCCCTTGATGAACTGCACCACGGCGCAGGGCATCTTGTGGGCAATGCAGCGCATGATCATCCCGAATCCGGACGAGGACTTGCCCTTGCCCGGCCCGGTATGGACGATGATCAGCCCCTTCTCGCCTTCCTTCGTCTTCATCATCCGGTCGCGGGCGGCCTTTTTCTTGGCCATCTTCGATGCGTGGCGGGCGGCTTCCTCTTCCGAGATGCCGGTTTCAGACTTTTCACTCACGGGCGGGCTCTCCTGCTGTTTGACCCATGTCTTGACAAAGAAGCCCGCGATAGCGCAAGGGGGTTTTGCTGGTTCCTGCAAACGCAGGCGAAGAGGGAATGTGAAGGCCCGCCTCCTGTAGCTTGGGAGAGGGCTCAAGCACAGCCGCCCCCGCGACCGTGACCGGAGAGGTTGCCATGCCACTGGCTGCGCTATCGGGCGCGCCGGGAAGGCAGGATGACCGTCAGGGCCAGATGGCTCTGGGATCCGCAAGCCGGGAGACCTGCCAGCAGAGTGATTTCAACGGGCGGACGGGGTGCGCCGCGACCGGTTGAGGGGCCTGCACGCACACGCCCCTTTCTGGCCGTCCCCGCCTGCCTGCCGCGACAGGAGACGCATGAGATGGCTGAAGACCAGGCGGCAAGCCCCGCCAGCCCCCAGGAACCACAGGGACCGCAAGGACCCGTGACGCTGACTGTCTGCCTCACCTGCCGCCGCGAAGGCACCGACCCCGAGGCGCCGCGCCCCGGCAGCATCCTGCTGGCAGCACTGAAGGAAGCAGGCATGCCCGAGGGCGTCACCTTGCGCGGCGTCAGCTGCCTTTCGGCCTGCAAGCGCGGCTGTTCGGTGGCGCTGACCGGCGGCGAAGACCGCTGGAGCTACATCTACGGCGACATGGACCCCGACCAGCACGTGGGCGAGATCCTCGACGGCGCTGCCGCCTATGCCGCCACCGCCGACGGGCTCGTGCCCTGGCGCGAACGCCCCGCCGCCTTCCGCAAACAATCCGTTGCCCGCATCCCGCCGGCCGCCTTCCCGTCCGAGGAGTAACCATGAGCGATCTCAACAAGATCCCCGTCACCGTCATCACCGGCTTTCTGGGCGCGGGGAAAACCACCCTGATCCGCCACCTGATGCAGAACCCGCAGGGCAAGCGCCTGGCCGTGGTGGTGAACGAGTTCGGCACCGCCGGTGTCGACGGCGACATCCTGAAATCCTGCGCCGATGAAAACTGCCCGGCGGAAAACATCATGGAGCTCGCCAACGGCTGCATCTGCTGCACCGTGGCCGATGATTTCATCCCCACCATCGAACAGCTGATGGCGCTGCCCGAAGCGCCCGATCACATCGTGATCGAAACTTCGGGCCTGGCGCTGCCCAAGCCGCTGCTGAAAGCCTTCGACTGGCCCGCGATCCGCTCCCGCATCACCGTCGACGGGGTGATCGCGCTGGCCGATGCCGAGGCGGTCGCCAAGGGCCAATTCGCCCCCGATCTGGACGCGGTGCAGGCCCAGCGCGAGGCGGATGACAGCATCGACCACGAAACCCCGCTTTCCGAGGTGTTCGAGGATCAGATCTCCTGCGCCGACATCGTGCTGCTGTCCAAAGCCGATCTGGCCGGCGACGCAGGGGTGGAGAAGGCCCGTGCCGTGATCGAGGCCGAGGCACCGCGCAAGCTGCCGATCCTGCCGATGAGCGAAGGCGTGATCGACCCGCGCATCATCCTCGGGCTGGGCGCCGCTGCCGAAGACGATCTCGACGCGCGACCCAGCCATCACGACGGCCACCACGATCACGAGCATGACGATTTTGAGAGCATCGTGGTCGAAATGGGCGAAGTCTCCGACCCGCAGGCGCTGCAGAATGCCATCGTGAAACTCGCCCGCGAGCGAAACATCCTGCGCGTGAAGGGCTATGTGGCAGTGGAAGGAAAACCGATGCGGATGCTGGTTCAGGCCGTGGGCGAGCGTCTGCGCGCGCAATATGACAAACCCTGGGGGGCGCAAGCGCGCAAGACCCAGCTGGTGGTCATCGCCGAGCATGACGACATCGACGAACAGGCCATCCGCGCCGAGCTGGGGGCGTAAGTCCTTGCGGGCGTGGGGCGATGGTAGCTTCTGTTTTGTCCGGCCCCTGGGCCGGACAGTCCCCGGCCCCGGGCGGGGGACTGTCCTCCGCGCTTCGAAGCAGCGTTCGCGAAAGGCCTGACCCATGCACGTCGTATTCCGCGAAAGCCACGGCCTTGACGAGACCGACACGCCGCAGGACCTCGCCCAGAGCCCTGCCGACCTCGTGGTGCTGTCCTTCTCCGACAGCGACCTCGGCGCCTTTGCGGCGGGCTGGCACCGCGCCGCGGGCAAGCTGCCCTCGCTGCGCCTTGCAAACCTTGTTGCGCTGAAACACCCGCTGTCGGTCGATGTCTACGCGGAACAGACGCTGGAGGGCGCCAAGGGCATCCTGGTCCGCCTGATCGGCGGCGAAAGCTACTGGCCCTACGGGCTTGCAACGCTCCAGGACCTTGCCCGGCGCAAGGGCATTGCGCTGGCGATCCTGCCCGCCGACGGGCGCGAGGACGCACGGCTGGACGCGCTCTCCACCCTGCCCGTATCCACCCTGCGCCGGCTGCAAAGCTTGTGCGATGCGGGCGGAGCGGTGGCTGCACAGGCCGCCCTGGCGCAGCTGGCGCTGGCGGCGGGGCTTTATGCGGGCCCGGTCACCGGGCTGAAAACGGTGCCGCAGTTCGGCTTCTACGACCCCGAGCGCGGCGTGCTGGCTGATCTGGCCGTGCAGGACAAACCGCTGGTGCTGGTCAGCTTCTACCGCTCTTATCTGACCGCCGCTGACACGGCGCCCGTGGATGCGCTGATCGCGGAACTGCGCGCCCGCGGCTATGCCGCCTTCGGCGCCTTTGCCGCCAGCCTCAAGGCGCCCGCCGCCGCCGGCTGGCTGCGCGAAAAGCTGCCCGCGCTGAACCCCGCGGCCATCATCAACGCCACCGCCTTTTCGGCGCAGGGCAGCGACGGCAGCGCCTCGCCGCTTTCCGCCACCGGCTGCCCGGTGTTCCAGGTAGCGCTTTCCACCGCGCGCAGAAAAGACTGGGCCGAGGCAGACCGCGGGCTGTCGCCTGCCGACCTCGCCATGCATGTGGTGCTGCCGGAAGTGGACGGACGCATCTTTGCCGGTGTGGTCAGCTTCAAGTCGCCGGGCCGGAAGGACCCGGATTTGGAGTACTCCCGCTTTGCCCACCGCGCCGATCCGGACCGGGTGAAAGCCGCGGTCGACCGGGTGGAAGGCTGGCTGCATCTGGCGCAGCGCCCGAATGCGGAGAAACGCCTGGCGCTTGTGCTCTCCACCTATCCGGGGCGCGACCATAATTTGGCCCATGCGGTGGGGCTGGACGCGCTGGCCTCCTGCGAGGAAATCCTGCGCGCGCTGGCGGCTGAAGGTTATGCGGCGGACGCGCTGGAAAATACCGGCCAGCGGCTGATGCAGGAGACGCTGAGCCTGCCTCTGGCGGAGTACCAAACCGCCCTCGCCACGCTGCCGCAGGATTTGCGGAACAGGCTGGCCGAGGCCTGGGGCCGCCCTGAAGAAGACGCCGATTGCCGCGACGGCGCCTTCCATTTCAAGGCTCTGCGCGCAGGCAACGCTTTGGTCGCCCTGCAGCCCGAGCGCGGTGAGGTGAAGACGCGGGCGGATGACTACCACGACCTCGACCGCACGCCGCGCCACGCCTATGTGGCCTTCTACCTCTGGCTGCGGGCGCAAAGCGGCGCGATCGTCCACATCGGCGCCCATGGCACGCTGGAATGGCTGCCGGGCAAGGCGGTAGCGCTGTCCTCCGCCTGCTGGCCCGAAGCGCTGACCGGCGCGCTGCCGGTGATCTACCCCTTCATCGTGAACGATCCCGGAGAGGCGGCGCAGGCCAAGCGCCGCATCGGGGCGGTCACGGTTGGCCACCTGCCGCCGCCGCTGGCGCAGACCACCCTGCCCGAGGGCATGGCGCGGCTGGAGCATTTGCTGGATGAGTATTCCACCGCCGACGGGCTCGACCCCGCCCGCCGCGACCGGCTGATCGGTGACATAAGGGCCGAGGCGCAAGGCACCGGCGTGGAAGCCGACCTGGGCCTCGCCCCCGAGACCTCGCCCGCGGAGGCGATCACCCGCATCGACGCCTTTGTCTGCGACATCAAGGAAAGCCAGTACGGCGAGGGGCTGCACATCTTCGGCAGCGGCCAATGCGGCGCGCAGGAACGCGCCGGGCTGATCGCTGCGTTGGACGGGCGGATGGTCGCCCCCGGCCCCTCCGGCTCGCCCTTCCGGGGCCGCAGCGACGTGTTGCCCACCGGGCGCAACCTCTTTACCACCGACCCGCGGGCGGTGCCATCGCGGGCGGCGCAGGCGCAAGGGGTCAAGCTGGCGGAAGAGCTGCTGCGCCGCCACCTGCAGGACCATGGCGACTGGCCCCGCGGGCTGGTGATCGACCTCTGGGGCTCGGCCACCATGCGCACCGCGGGCGAGGAATTTGCCATGGCGCTGCACCTCGCGGGGCTGGCGCCGAAATGGGACGAGGCTTCCGAGCGGGTTTCCGGCTTCGAGGTGCTGCCGCTTTCGATGCTGAACCGGCCGCGCATCGACGTGACCTTGCGCGTCTCCGGTCTGTTCCGCGATGTGTTCCCCGGCCTTGCGCAGATGTTTGAAACTGCCGCAGCCGCGCTTGCCACACGCGAGGAGGCGGCAGAGGACAACCCCTACCGCACCGAAACCCCTCGCGTCTTCGGCCCCAAGCCCGGCCAGTACGGGCTGTCGATGGGCGCACACCTGGATGACTACTCGGACGAAGCACGGCAGGCCGCGGGCGAGGCCTGGCTCAGCGCTTCATCCCATGCGATCGACGCCAAGGGGGCCATCCGCGATGCCCGCGAGGCGCTGGAGCTGCGGCTGCAAGGCGCGGACAGCTTCGTGCACTTGCAAGATCTGCCGGAAACCGATGTGCTGATGGCTTCAGATTATGCCGCGCATGAAGCGGGCTTCGCGGCTGCCATGGCGCGCGTCGGGCAGCAGGCGCCCGCGCTCTATCACCTGGACGCCACCCGGCCCGACAAGCCGCAGGCGCGGTCGTTGGGCGAGGAAATCGCCCGCGTCACCCGCGCCCGCGCCGCCAACCCGGATTGGGCCACGTCGATGATGGCGCATGGCTTCCGGGGCGCCGCCGAGATTGCCGCAACACTCGACCATATGGCGGCCTTTGCGCATCTGGCGCAGGTGGTGCAGCCGCATCTGTTTGATCTCTATTTCGAGGCCACGCTGGGCCGCGAAGACCTCGTGGCCTTCATGGAGGATGAAAATCCGCAAGCTCTGCAGGCAATGCGCGACAGGTTCCGGGCGCTGCATGAGGCCGGGCTCTGGGTGACACGCCGCAACTCGATCATGGCGGATCTGGAGGGCGCCGCATGAGCGCCGCTTCGCCAGTGCCCAAGGTCTATGGCTGGTGCCCCGGCGCGCTGAGGCCGATGAAGTCGGGCGACGGGCTGGTGGTGCGGGTGCGCGCGCCGCTGGGGCGGCTCACCCCGGCGCAGGCACGCGGGCTGGCGGCCCTGTCGCAGGACCTTGGCAACGGACTCCTGGACATCTCCGCCCGCGCCAGCCTGCAGCTGCGCGGCATCCGGGAAGATGCGCATGAGGCGCTTCTCGCAGGCCTGCGCGATCTTCACCTGCTCGACCCGGATGCAAGCGCGGAGGCGCGGCGGAATGTGCTGGTGCAGCCGTTCTGGCAGACGGGTGATGACACTCACACCATCGCCGCCAGTCTGAGCGCGGCGCTGACCGGGGACAGTGACCTCAGCCTGCCGGGCAAGTTCGGCTTTGCGGTCGATTGCGGCCCGGCGCCGCTGTTGCAGGAGGCGGCTGCCGACATCCGCATCGAACGCGGGCGGGATGGCCTGATCCTGCGCGCCGACGGGGCGGAGGCCGGCCTGCCGGTGACGCCTGAAACCGCAGCCGAAGCGGCGCTGGCGCTGGCCCGCTGGTTCCTGGCCCAGGGCGGCGCGCCGGAGGGGCGGGGCAGGATGCACTGTCTGACTGCGCGCCGCGGGCCACCGGCATCGCATGGCGCGGCCCGGGGCACCCCCGCACCGCAGCCCGCCCCCGGACCTGCCGCCAGCGGAGTCCTCGCGGCCCTTGAATTCGGCCAGATGCCAGCCGCCACCCTGGCGCAGCTTGCAGGCCTCGGGCCTCTGCGGCTCACCCCCTGGCGGATGCTCCTGGTGGAAGGCGCAAGCCGCGTTCCGCCCCTGCCCGGCCTGATCCTGGATGCCACGGATCCGCGCCTGCTGGTGAGTGTGTGCACAGGAGCGCCCGGGTGCCTGCAGGCGCTTTCGGCCACAAGGGCTCTGGCCCGCGATCTGGCGCCGTCCCTGCCTGCGGGCGCACGGCTGCATGTCTCCGGCTGCGCCAAGGGCTGCGCTCATCCCGGTCCCGCGCCGCTCACCCTCACCGCGACCGGCAGGGACGAGTTTGCCCTGATCCGCAACGGCTCCGCCGCGGACGCTCCGCTGAAGTCTCACCTGAGCGCGCGCCAATTGCGCGCCGCACCCACCATCCTGACAGAGGGCAGCTGACATGCTCCACACCTATGAAACCGACGGCGCCGCGATCTATGCCGAGAGCTTTGCCACCATCCGCCGCGAAGCCGATCTTGCCCGCTTCAGCAAGGACGAGGAAAGCGTGGTGGTGCGGATGATCCACGCGGCCGGAATGGTGGGGCTGGAGGAGCACGTGCGCTTCTCGGACGGCATGGCCAAGACCGCCCGCGCCGCGCTGGCGGATGGCGCGCCGATCCTGTGTGACGCTTACATGGTGAGCGAAGGCATCACCCGCCCGCGGCTGCCCGCCGAGAACGAGGTGATCTGCACCCTGCGCGACCCGCAAGTGCCGGAGCTGGCCAAGGAGATGGGCAACACCCGCTCGGCCGCGGCGCTGGAGCTGTGGCGGCCCAAGCTGGCGGGTGCTGTGGTGGCGATCGGCAATGCGCCAACCGCGCTGTTTCACCTGCTGAACATGCTGAAGGACCCCGCTTGCCCGCGCCCCGCCGCCATCATCGGCTGCCCGGTGGGCTTTGTCGGCGCGATGGAATCGAAGGAGGCCTTGATGCAGGACCTGCCGGTGCCGTCGATGATCGTGAAGGGGCGCCTCGGCGGCTCGGCCATCACCGTGGCGGCGGTCAACGCGCTTGCCAGCTGGAAAGAGTGAGCGATGGGCAAGGTTATCTGCACAGGGCTCGGCCCCGGGGATCCCGACCTGATGAGCGTGCGGTCGCACCGGCTGATCGGGTCGGCGCGCCACATCGCTTATTTCCGCAAGGCGGGCCGCCAGGGCCAGGCCCGCGCCATCGTCGAGGGGATGCTTGCGGAGGGCGTGACCGAACACGCGATGGAATATCCGGTGACGACCGAGATCCATTTTTCCGACCCCGAGTACAACCGGCTGCTGGCGGAGTTCTATGACCGCTGGGCGGAGACGCTGGCCGAGATCGCGCAGACCGAGGACGTGGTGGTCTTGTGCGAGGGCGACCCGTTCCTCTATGGCTCCTACATGCACCTTTACACCCGCCTCCAGGGCCGCGCAGAGCAGGAGATCGTGCCCGGCATCACCGGCATGTCCGGGTGCTGGACCGCCTCGGGCCGGCCGATCACTTGGGGCGACGATGTGCTGACCGTGGCGATGGCGACTCTCGGCGAAGAGGAACTGGCCGAGCGCGCGGCCTCCACGGACGCGCTGGTGGTGATGAAAATAGGCCGCAACCTGCCCAAGCTGCGCCGGGCGCTGGAACGTGCGGGGCGGGCCGAAGACGCCTGGCTCGTGGAGCGCGGCACCATGCCGGGGGAAAGCGTGCGGCGGCTGTCGGAGGTGAATGGCGAGGTGCCCTATTTCTCCATCGTGCTGGTGCATGGACAGGGGCGGCGGCCATGAGTGTTTCGCAAGGCGGCTGGCTGGTGATTGCGGGGCTGGGCCCCGGCGACGAGGCGCTGGTGACGCAGGAGGTGCGCGACGCCATCGGGGACGCCACGGATATCGTTGGCTATTTCCCTTACGTGAAACGCATCGCGCCGCGCGCGGGGCTGACCCTGCACGCCAGCGACAACCGGGTCGAGGTGGACCGCGCGACCCATGCGCTGGAAATGGCGGCGGCGGGCCAGCGCGTTGTGGTGGTGTCCTCGGGTGATCCCGGGGTGTTTGCCATGGCCTCGGCGGTGTTCGAGGCGCTGGAGACGGGCGCGCAAGCCAATCCGGCGTGGCTGGATCTGGAGATCCGGGTGCTGCCGGGCATCACCGCGATGCTGGCGGCGGCGGCAGCCATTGGCGCGCCCCTGGGCCATGACTTTGCCGCCATCAACCTCTCCGACAACCTCAAGCCCTGGAGTCTCATCGAAAAACGCCTGCGGCTGGTGGGCGAGGCGGGGCTGGCGATGGCCTTCTACAACCCGCGCTCCAAGTCGCGGCCGCATCAGTTTGCCCGCGCGCTGGAGATCCTGCGGGAGGCCTGCGGCGAAGACACCCTCATCACCTTTGCCCGCGACGTGACCAAGCCGGGGCAGGAGCTGCTGACCGTGCCCCTGCGCGACGCAACCCCCGAGATGGCGGACATGCGCACGGTGGTGATTGTCGGCAACCGCGACACCCGGCGGGTTGGCAACTACGTCTACACCCCCCGCTATGCGCAGGACGAGGCCTAGTCCGCGGGATGAGCGATCCAGTCCATAACCTCTGCCACGCTGGCCTTGACGGGCCGGGCGGGCACCTCTGGGCGGGCGATCATGATCACCGGCAGGCCGAGCGTGCGCGCGGCGGTCAGCTTGGCCGCGGCACCGGCGCCGCCTGCGTTCTTCGCCACGATGTGGGTGATGCGGTGGCGCTGCATGAGCGCGGTGTCGCCGGCCGCATCAAACGGGCCGCGGGCGATTTCCACCGCAGTACCGGGCAGCGGCAAGGGCGCCTCGGGCGCGTCCACCAGCCGCAAGAGGTAGTGGTGCTGCGGTTTCACGGCGAAGGCCGGGAGGTTCTGCTTGCCGATCGCGAGGAACACCCGCGCCGGGGTGTCCGGCAGGGCATCGGCCGCCTCCGTAACGCTGTCCACATGCAGCCAGTCATCGCCCTCGCCCGCCTGCCAGGCCGGGCGTTCGAAGGCGCAGAGCGGCACCCCCGCCAGCTCGCAGGCGTAGGCCGCGTTGGCGCTCATCTGCGCGGCGAAAGGGTGGGTCGCGTCGACCACATGGGTGATTCCCCCGGCCTGGATGTAAGCCGCAAGCCCCTCCGCCCCGCCGAAGCCGCCCACCCGGGTCGGCAGCGGCTGGCTGACGGGCTGCGCGGTGCGGCCCGCGTAGGAGAACACCGCGTCGAGGCCGGATTCCGCGAGGGCGCCCGCCAGCCGCGAAGCTTCGGTGGTGCCGCCCAGAAGCAGGATGCGTGTCATGTCTGAATGTCCTTCCAAGCCCTGGCTCACGATCATCGGTCTTGGCGAAAATGGACTGGAATCCTTGAGCGGCGCAAGCCGGAAGGCGCTGGCGGAGGCCGAGGTGATCTTTGGCGGGCCGAGGCATCTGGCGCTGGCGGAGGCGGGCAGCCGGGGCGCGCCCTGGCCGGTGCCCTTCTCGGTCGCGCCGGTGCTGGAGCTGCGCGGGGGCAAAGTGGTTGTGCTGGCCTCGGGCGATCCGTTTTGGCACGGCGCGGGCGGCTCGCTGGCGCGGCACTTGGAGGATGGCGAGTGGGTGTCGCACCCGGCGCCGCCGGCCTTCGCGCTGGCGGCGAACCTTTTGGGCTGGAAGCTGGAAGACGTGCTGTGCCTCGGGCTGCATGCGGCACCTTATGCGCGGTTGCGGGTTTTGCTCGGGGCCGGGACACGCGTAATTTGCACCATGCGCGACGGCGGCGCACCGGCGGAGCTGGCGGCGTGGCTCACGGCGCAGGGCTTTGGCGCTTCGCAGCTCACCGTGGCGGAATGCCTCGGCGGGCCGCGGCAGCGGGTGCGGGTGACCGGGGCGAAAGACTTCGATTTGCAGGACGTTCAGGCGCCTGTTGCCGTGGCCATCGAGGCCGCGGGCAGCAGGGGCCTGCCGCGCGCCTCGGGGCTTGCGGATGAACTGTTTTCCAGCGACGGGCAGATCACCAAGCGGCCTGTCCGCGCGCTGACGCTTTCGGCGCTGGCGCCGCGCGCGGGCGAGCTGTTGTGGGATATCGGCGGCGGCTCCGGCTCGGTCTCGGTCGAGTGGTGCCTGGCCGCGCCCGGCGCGCGGGCCATGACGTTTGAGCCGAGGGAAAGCCGGCTGGAGAACATCCGCGCCAATGCCGCGGCCTTCGGCATCGAGCACCGGATGACAGCGGTTCTGGGCAAGGCGCCGGAGGTGCTGGCGGGCCAGCCCCTGCCCGATTGCGTCTTCATCGGCGGCGGCGGCAGCCAAGCCTTGCTGGACCACCTGTGGGAGGTGCTGCCCGCAGGTGCGCGGATCGTGGCAAACGGCGTGACGCTGGAGACCGAGACCCTGCTGATGCAGGCCCACGCGGCGCGCGGCGGGCATCTGTTGAAGGTGGAGATTGCCGAGGCCGGGCCATTGGGCACAATGCGCGGCTGGGAGCGGGCGCGGCCGGTCATTCAGTGGAGCGTCACGCGATGAAGGTGGCAGGCATCGGGTTTCGCGCCTCTGCCACCGCGGCGGATTTGCAGGCGGCGCTGGCGCTGACCGGAGCGCGGGTGGATGCGCTGGCCTCGGTCGCGGAGAAAGCCGCAGCACCTGCCATGCTGGCGTTTGCAGACGCGGCCGGCCTGCCGGTGATCGCGCTGGAAGAACACGAAATTGCCGGGGAGCGGACGCTGACCTGCTCGCCCCGGATCAAGGCGCGGTTCGGCACCGGATCGCTGGCCGAAGCGGCGGCGCTGGCAGGCGCGCGCCATGGGGCGCCGGGCAGCACTTCGCGCCTTCTCGCCCCCCGAGTTGTCACCGCGGATGGGCTTGCCACCGCGGCCATAGCAGAAAGACTTGAGCCATGACCGTTCACTTCATTGGCGCCGGACCGGGCGCTGCCGACCTTCTGACCCTGCGCGGGCGCGACATCATCGCGTCCTGCCCGGTGTGCCTTTATGCAGGCTCGCTGGTGCCGGAGGAAATCCTGAGCCACTGCCCGGCGGACGCGAAGGTGGTGAACACTGCCGCGATGGATCTCGATGCCATCGTGGCGGAAATCAAGGCGGCGCATGAAGCGGGTCAGGATGTGGCGCGGCTGCACTCCGGCGATCTGTCGGTGTGGTCGGCAATGGGCGAGCAGATCCGGCGGCTGAAGGCGGAGAGCATCCCGGTGTCCGTCACCCCCGGCGTGCCATCGTTTGCGGCCGCCGCCGCGGCGCTGGGGACCGAGCTGACGCTGCCTGGCCTTGGCCAGTCCGTGGTGCTGACACGGACGCCGGGGCGCGCGTCCTCGATGCCCGAAGGCGAAACGCTGGAGAACTTCGCGCGGACCGGCGCGACGCTGGCGATCCACCTGTCGATCGGCAACCTGGATCACGTGGTGGAGAGCCTGACGCCCCACTATGGCGGCGACTGCCCGGTGGCCGTGGTCTACCGCGCCAGCTGGCCGGACCAGCAGATCATCCGGGCCACGCTTGCGACGCTGAAGGCCTCGCTGGACGAGAAGATCTCCCGCACCGCGCTGATCCTGGTGGGGCCGGTTCTGAAGGGCGAAGGCTTTGACGAGAGCTGTCTTTATTCCACCGAATACGACCGCCGCTACCGCCCGCAAAGCGCGGACAGCCCGTGGTCGAGCTGGAGCCACGGGGATGACTGAGGCGATGACTGGACCGATGACTATGCCCCCTCCCGGACTGATGATCTCGGCGCCCTCCTCGAGCACCGGCAAGACCACGGTGATGCTGGGCCTGTTGCGGGCCTTGGCGGAGGACGGTCTGACCGTGCAGCCTTACAAGAGCGGGCCGGACTATATTGACCCCGCCTTCCACCTGGCTGCGGCGGGGCGGCCGTCCTTCAACCTCGACACCTGGGCGATGGACGGCAAGCTGCTGGACGCGGTCGCGGGCCAGGCGTCAGGGGCGGAGATTTGCGTCGGCGAGGGCTCGATGGGGCTCTACGACGGGGTGGCGACGCGCGGGCAATCGGGCTTCGGCTCCTCGGCCGAGACGGCGAAGCGCATGGGCTGGCCGGTGGTGCTGGTGGTCGACGTCGGCGGCCAGGCGCAGTCGGCGGCGGCCACGGCGCTGGGATTCAGGGCCTATGATCCGGAACTGCCCTTTGCCGGGGTGATCCTGAACCGCGTTGCCAGCCCGCGCCACGAGCGTCTGACCCGGCTGGGCATGGAGAAGGCGGGCATCAGGGTTCTGGGCTCCCTGCCCCGGCGCGGCGATCTGACTTTGCCGGAGCGGCATCTGGGCCTGATCCAGGCGGTTGAGCATCCCGATCTGGAAGCCGCCATTGCAGGCTATGCCGCCTTCCTGCGCGAGCATGTCGATCTGGAGGCGATCAAGGCTGCGGCGCTGGCCGGCCAGGCGCCCGCCCCGGCCAGCCTGCCCGCGCCGCCGGCCCAGCGGATTGCGCTTGCACGGGATGCGGCATTTTCCTTCACCTACCCGCACCTGCTGGAAGGCTGGCGCGCGGCGGGCGCGGAGATCCTGCCGTTTTCGCCCCTTGCCGACGAGGCGCCCGCGCAGGACGCCGATCTGGTCTGGCTGCCCGGCGGCTACCCGGAGCTGCATGGCGGTACGCTGGCGGCGGCGGAAACCTTCCGCGCGGGCCTGCGCAGGCACGCGGAAACCAGGCCGGTGCATGGCGAATGCGGCGGCTACATGGCGCTGGGCGAGGCGCTGATCGACAAGGCGGGCAACCGCCACCGGATGGCGGGGCTATTGGGGCTGGTGACCTCCTACGAGAAGCGCAAGTTCCATCTCGGCTACCGCCGTGCGGTGCTGCAATCGGCGATGCCGGGCTTTGCCGCGGGCCAAGCCTTGCGCGGGCATGAGTTCCACTATTCCACCATCCTGGACGAACCCGACGCGCCGCTCGCGCAGGTGATGGACGCCGACGGCAGGCCGGTGCCCGAGACCGGCTCGGTCAAGGGGCATGTCACCGGCACCTTCTTCCACCTCATCACCGGAGAGCGGACATGAGCGGTTTTGTCAGCTTCGTCTCCTCCGGCCCGGGCGATCCGGAGCTGTTGACCATCAAGGCGGTGAAGCGGCTGGAGACGGCGGACGCGGTGCTGTTCGATGATCTGTCTTCGGGGCCGATCCTGTCCCATGCCCGTCCGGATGCCGATCTGGTCGGCGTCGGCAAGCGCGCCGGCCGCCCCTCGCCCAGGCAGGACCACGTGAGCCAGCTCCTGGTGGAATACGCATCATCGGGTGCGCATGTGGTGCGGCTGAAATCCGGTGACTCGGGCGTCTTCGGGCGGCTGGAGGAGGAGATCACCGCCCTGCGCGCGGCCGGAATCGGTTTTGAGATCGTGCCCGGTGTGACCGCGGCCTCGGCGGCGGCGGCGGCGGCGAACATCCCGCTCACCCGGCGGATGACGGCACGGCGGCTGCAGTTCATCACCGGCCATGACGTGACCGGCGGGCTCCCGGACAACCTGAACCTCGCGGCGCTGGCGGATCCGGAGGCGACCACCGTGGTCTACATGGGCAAGCGCACCTTCGCAGCCCTGGCGGAGAAGCTGATGCAGGCCGGGCTGCCGCCGGAAACCCGCGCGCTGCTGGCGCTGGGTGTCTCGACGCCTGCGCAGTCGCTGCATTGCCACACGGTGGGCGAGCTGCCGCAGGTGCTGCGCAAGATGGAGACCGGCGCGCCGGTGCTGATCCTCTACGGGCCGCTGGCCGGCAGCGATCTGCCCGCTGCGCCTGCAAACCCGCCACCAGGCGCATGAGCACACCCGCGATCACCCTCTGCCGCACCTGCCGGGACGCCGACCCGCAGCTGCCGGATCAGCTCGCGGCGGCCTTGCAGGACGCCGGGCTGAGGGCGGAACTGGCGCAGGCGGACTGCATGTCCGGCTGCCGCCGTCCGCAAACGCTGGCGGTGCGGCAGAGCGGCAAGACCGCCTATCTGTTTGGCGAGATCACTGCCGCCGACCTGCCGGACCTGATGACCTTCCTGCAGATGTATGGCGCGAGTCCCGACGGCAATTTCGCCGATGCGCGCCCGCTCGGGGCGTTGCGCTTCAAGGCGCTGGCCCGAATTCCGGCGCAAAACAGCTGAGCCCGCGCATGCGGCGGGCGGAACAAAATTCCCGCACGGAATTTTGGCCGGAAAATCTCCATTTTCCGGTTCCCTGCCGCGAAGCTTGCGCAACAGGACGGTTTCAGCCTTGACCGGAGCGGCCCGCGCCGGGCACAACAAAGCGATACGGTGTCCAGTGGTGCCAAGCGCCAGGACTGAAACGGGAATGAGGAACGGCGGACCAAATCGCGGCGCCGAAGCTTCAACCGCCCCCGCGACTGTGAGCGGCGAGCGGCCGTCCAATGCCACTGGCGCAAGCCGGGAAGGAGGACAGCCGCAGCGACCCGCGAGTCAGGAGACCGGCCGTGTCGGAACAGAAAACTTGTGCCGTCGGGTGTGACGGCTAGGAGGAAAGACATGACGACGAAAACGCATCTGGCATCTGCCGCCGGCACCAGCCTGATTCCGGCCCTGTTTGCCGTGGTCCTGGGACTGGGCATTGTCACGCTGACCGGCCACGTGCAGGCCTCTGCCCTGCATGACGCGGCGCATGACGTGCGCCACGCCACCGGCTTCCCCTGCCACTAGGGCCATGTTCAGCCGCATTCTGACCAGCGGGTTGTTCGCTGGCGCTGCAGCAGGGTTGATTACCGCCCTGCTGCAGCTCGTTTTCGTGCAGCCGGTGCTGCTGCATGCGGAGCTCTACGAATCCGGTGAGCTGGTGCATTTCGGCGGTGCCGCGATCTCGGCGCATCCCGAGCTGCCCGGCATCGACGTGATGCGCGACGGGCTGAGCATCATCTTCACCATGCTGACCTACACCGGCTATGCGCTGGTGATGGTGGCGCTGATGTCGCTGGCCGAGCGCCAGGGCCATGCCGTCACCGCGCGCACCGGGCTGTTGTGGGGGCTCGCGGGATTCATCACCTTCCACTTCGCGCCCGGCCTGTCGCTGGCGCCCGAGGTGCCGGGAGTGGCGGCGGCCGATGTCGGCCTGCGCCAGGTCTGGTGGACGCTGACGGTCGCGGCGGCGGGGGTTGCCATGTGGCTCATTGCCTTTGGCGGCGGGCTGACCGCCTATCTGATCGCCGCGCTGCTGCTGCTCGCACCGCATGTGGCGGGCGCGCCCGAGCCCGAGAGCTTCTCCGGCCCGGTGCCGACCGAAATCGGCGCGCTGTTCGCCGCCCGCGCCTTTGGCGTGGGGATGGCGGCCTGGGTGCTCTTGGGCACCTTCGCAGGCCACTTCTGGCAAGCCGAAGGCAAACGCGAAGCGGCCGCGGCCTGACCCGCAGCACTTCCCGCCCCGCCGGTGCAGACCGGCGGGGCGCTCTTTTGACGAGGATAAGAAGATGTCCCGCTCTCTTGCTCTTTTTGCCATCGGGCTGGTCTTCGGCGGCGGCGCGGGCTTTGTGACTGCGGCCGGGAATGGCGTGACCTTCGACGGCCACGACCACGGCAGCGCGGCGCTTCACGGCGGCGGCCATGCGGAAATGGCAGGCCACGCCCATGAGGCGGTGCTGGACCTTCCCGCGGGCAGCGATGCGCCCCGGGTTGCGCTCAAACTGCTGAAGGACCCGATGTCCGGATGGAACCTGCAGGTCACGCCGGAGAACTTCCGCTTTGCCCCGCAGAATGCCTCCGCCGCGGATGTGCCCGGCGAGGGTCATGCGCATGTCTATGTGAACGGCGGAAAGATCGCCCGGCTCTATGCCGAGTGGCTGCATATCCCCTCCCTGCCCGCGGGCGGAGCCGAAGTGACGGTCTCGCTCAACTCCAACAGCCACAGCCCGCTGACGGTCGAGGGTGAGCCGGTCTCGGCCAGCGTCACCGTGCAGGGTGATGGCGAAGGCTCCTGAGCCTGTTCCCAGACGAGCGGAATACACGCGCGCTGCCCTTGTCCGGGGGCCGCGCTTCCAGCGAGAAGGCCCCGGCATGATTGAGCTCTCCCTGATCGGCATCGGCACCGGCAACCCCCAGCACATGACCTTGCAGGCGATTGCGGCGCTGAATGCGCAGGACGTGGTCCTGATCCCCACCAAGGGCGCGGGCAAGGATGACCTCGCTGGCCTGCGCAAGGATATCTGCGCGCAGGCGATCGAGGGGGACGGCCCGCGAATCGTGGAGTTCGCCCTGCCCCGGCGCGACGAGGCAACCCGCGATTACCGCCAGCGGGTGGATGACTGGCACGACGCCATCGCGGAGATCTGGTGGCAGACGCTGTGCGAAGCCCTGCCCGAGGGCGGCAAGGCGGGGTTCCTGGTCTGGGGCGACCCGTCGCTTTACGACAGCACCATGCGGATTGCCGCCCGGCTTAAGGCCCAGGCGGATCTGCGGCTCACGGTGATCCCGGGCATCACTTCGATCCAGGCGCTGACGGCGGCACATGCGGTGCCGCTCAACGACATCGGCGCGCCCTTCACCATCACCACCGGGCGGCAGTTGCGCGAGGGCGGCTGGCCCGGCAGCGCCGATACGCTGGTGGTGATGCTGGATGGCGAATGCTCTTTCCGCGCGATCGCTTCCGAGGGCGTGGATATCTGGTGGAGCGCCTATGCAGGGATGGCAAACGAGATTTCCATTGCCGGGCCGCTGGGCGACGTCGCGGCGGATATCGTGGAGACCCGCGCGGCGGCCCGCGCCGCGCATGGCTGGATCATGGATATCTACCTGTTGCGCCGCGCCGGGGCCTGAGCGGCGCAGCCGCCATTGCACAGCGTAAGGACACGCGCCTGTGCGGCGGAGCTGGTGAAGGCGTCGAGCCGCTCGCCAAGCCGGGCGCGCGCCGCCTGCTGCTCCTTGTGCAGCAGCGCGATCATCGCGCCGGCAGCCAGCGCGGCCTTGGCCTCGGCGGAGTCGGATTTCCCTTTCGGAGTGGTGAGGCCCCGGGCGGCCAGTTCCAGGAGCGTCGCTTGCTGCTGGGCACAATCGTTGAAGCGGCCAAGCCTCTCCTGGAGGCGCTTCAGCGGTTTCAGCGCCTGGCTCAGTTCGGCGGCGGGAAACAGCGGCGCAAAGAGCTCCATCAGGTAGCGCAGCTTCTTGCAGCCGATGCGCAGTGCGTGGATCTCGGCGTCGGGGCTTTGAGCGGTGATGCGCGCGGCGGCGCGGCAGAGCTTGGCGTGGCGGCGCGCGATGAGCTGCCGGGCCAGCGCGCCGGCCGGCAGCGCCGCGCCGGAGCCTTGCGGGCGGGCAGCGGCGGCTTCAGCGGTGAGCCCGGCCATGTGCCAGCGGTAGGCCGCGCCGCCGAGGCGGGCCGCCAGCTCGCGCTGGCAGGCGGCACGCCTGGCGCGGATGGCGGCAAACAGCGCGGAGAGCCCCGGGTGCAGCGATGCGGGCAGCATGGCGCGGAAGCGGTCCTGCTCCAGCAGCCAGACATCGAGGTCGCGCAGCCCGTTAGTCTGGGTCATCAGCGCCTTGAGATCGCGGCGCAGGCGGGCGGCGTCCTCGGCGGGCAGCACATCTTTCAGCCCTGAAAGCAGCGCCCGGATGCGGCGCAGGGCGATGCGGTAGTCATGCAGGAACTCGGTGTCCAGATCGGAGATGATGCCAGGCTCATTCTGCCGCGCGGCGGCCAGATGGGCGGCGAGGATCCGGCCTGCGGCCTCATGCGCGGGCTGCCCGGGGGAAAGCGGCAGCACCGGCTTGGCGCTGTAGCGCGGCCGGTCCGGCACCAGCAGGGCAAATAGCGCGGCGGGCGCCGCAGGCTCTGCGCGCAGCGCCTTGAGGTGGCGGTCCAGCGCGGGCGCCGCTTTGCGGCCCTTGAGCTGGCTGCAGAGAAGGCTGGCCGTGCCGCGCGGTGTCTCGACGCCGTAGACCGTCAGCGCCCCGCGCGGCCTGCCCCGGCGGGCAGCGCGAAGGTTGTGCCGGGTGAGGCGGCCCTCGGCCTGGGTCAGCAGGCGGCGCAGCGGGCAAAGCTGTTTGAGCACCTGCTGCACAGGGCCTTCCGGCAGCTCGCTGACCAGCCCGCCGCCGCCTGCGGGCTGGCTGAGGCTGGCGCGCGGCCCGAACAGGTGGAGCGTGCCCGCGCTCTCCAGCAGAAGGCGGCCGCTGTGGTGCAGGGTGCCGTCGAAACTGTCCAGCAGCCGCACCGGCACCGGGTTGCGGGTTGATGTGATGGAGAGCGTGAGCGCCGCGCTGCCGCAACCCAAGTCCTGCGGGCCGGGGATTCGGCCGGGGAGGAGGTGGTGGCGGAGGGAATTCGGCATGGGGCTGCGGGCCGGGATTGGGAAACGGCTGGGCCGCGGCTGGGCCGCGATCGCGGCGCCGGCGGGCGGCGGATGGGTTTAAGGGCAACCTAGGCCGCCTGCCCGCCCCGGCCAGCGCAGGCCCCTCCCCCACCCCGGCCGGCCCGCCCCGCGCAGCCCTCCAGCACGGCGGCGATCCGCGCGGCGGGCCAGTCCCAGGGCAGAGCCCCGGCCGCGCGGCGGCGGCGGTTAAGGCTGGTGGTGAAACGGCGCGCGGGCAGTGGCTGCGGGCAAAAGGCGAGCCCGTGCAGCCCTGCCCCCGCCGCCGCCCTCCGCGGCGGCGGGCGGGCGAAGCAGCCACCCGGCGGCGGCGGCCCCGACCGCCCCGCTGCTCATCGGCCCGGCCTTCGAAACCGCCGGCCAGCGAGACCAGGCGGGGACCGGCACCGCAGAAGACATCGGGCGTTTGCGGCGGGCTGTCCAAGGGGGCGGGCGCAAAGAATGTGACGCAATCGTCCTCGAACAGCGGCGTCTCCGGCAGCCATGGCGCGGGGGGACGAGCGCGGCGAGGATGTCCAGCCGGCCGGTTTCGAGCGCCGTGAGCGCCTCCTCCCGGTCGAAGCTATTGATGCGGACGCGCGGCCCGGCGCATTGCGGTTGCCGGGTCCGGCGGGCGGGCCGGGGCCGCAGGCTTGGCCGTGGCGGAGGCGGCGCGTTTGCACGGGCTGGCGTGGGGTATGATGGATGAGGCTTCGCTGGCCGCCAGGGTCGAGAAGTTTCCTGAGGGCCTGGACCATTTTGCAGTCAGTGCTTCGCAAGCGGCGTCTTGCGGCTTTGCCGGCCTGCCGGCGGCACGCGCCGCGGCGATGATGGAGAGCAGGTTCCTTGCCCCTGCCGCGCGGCCAGGGCGCTGCTGCCGGTCCTGCGGCCGGGGGGCCTTGAGGACGTCTTCACCAAGATCGGCATCGGCCGCAAGCACTGCAAGGCGGTGGGATTGGCGGAGGACAGCGTGGGGCAGCTCACCCGCAGAGAGCTGCCTGCCCCCGGGCGCCAAGGCGGCCAGGGTGCAGGATCAGGCTGGGGCGTGATCAGGCGGGGCGGGCTGCTGCTGTCTGTTATTGAAAGCTCGCCTGAAAGGACGCCGCCGTCAGCGGGACATGCGCGTCCAGCGGCGGGTGCAGTTCGAACGCTTTCGGCGCCCGGGAGAAGTTCCAGATCCGGAACAGGCACCATTCCGGCCGCCGTGCCTCGGCCACTGCCAGCTCGTTGCGGCTGATGCGGAAGGGCGTGCGCTCCCAGCCGTTTGTCGTTTTCACTTCGATCAGGCGGGGACGGCCATCGGGCGCAAAGCTGGCGACGTCATAACCCGCACCGTCGCCGTCTTCTTCAGAGACCCAGCGCACCTTGCGCGCGAGGTCGCCGCGGCCGGCGGATCGCAGCGACGCCCGCTCCTGCGCCAGCACGCATTCTTCACCCGCGCGGCCCAAGGCGCGGTTGCGCTCGTCCCGGCCTGCGACGTCGAATTTGCGGGCGACGTGTTGCATCTGCTCCAGCTCCTGCGGTGGCGGCTGGTTCGACAGCGCAGGCGGCGGCCCGATCCAGATTTGCGCTGTTTCCCGCAGGCCGCCCGCTCGTCCCAGTCCTGGGCTGCGGGCGAGCCAAGCGGGGTTCAGCGCCAGCCAGCGCGCTACCGCGTCTGCCAATGACATCTGGAAGTTGAAAGCAGGTTTATAGCCGGGAATCCAATCCTCACCGAGCGCTTTCAAGACCGCACTGATGTTCTGGTGCTTGAATTCGACCGATCCCCCGGACCGGTTCAGGCCGTTCTCTTGGTCTGTCCAGGGCCCATTCGGCATCCGGCCAGGCTATGCGGGAAAAGTCCTTTTGTCATCAGGGTTTTATTGCAAAAGTCCGACCGCAGGTATTGTTGCAGCGACCCTATCCGGAGTGGCGGACCCGTTCGGGAAGCGCCGGATCCCGCCGGTTTCCGGGTCGCCGGCGGGGATCTGGTTGTTGCCCATGCCCTCGAAATCGCCCGCGATGCTGCCGCCGCCGCCGGTCTGGATCCAGACCAGGCCGGTGCTGTCCGCGTGCAACCCGTCGGGCGAGTTGAAAAGGCTGCCGGAGTTGATGTTGCCGGGCCCGGCACAGGGCGTGCCGGAATGCGCGCCCGGGTTGCCCGCCAAAACGTGGAGATCCCACGCGAAGGCCTCCGCGCCGTCGTCCCCGCCCGACGGACGCAAGCGCACGATCTGGCCGTACTTGTCGGTCTCCCGCGGGTTGGGTGCGTTCGCGGTCATCGGATCGCCCCCGGCATTGGCCTTGACCGTGCCGCCGTTGCCCGAAACGCCGCGGCGGCTGTTGCTGGTCAGGCAGCAACAGGCCTCGGGCGCGGTGTGCTTAACGGGTGTGCTCCTGGGATCCGGGGGATCTATCTCGGCGATATAGCCCGCGTTGCGGCTCGTTGGGATTGCGGGACACGCCGAAGCGCGGATCATGGATGCGGTAGTTGTAATCCCAGCCCGCCTCGGAGAGGCCGCAGCGCGCGTAGCCGCCGGCATGCGGCTCGGTCTCCGGCAGGCCTTCGGCGGCGCCGGAACAGCCGTGGAAGTTTTCCTCGCAGGTCAGATGGGTGCCCCGCGGCGTGCTGCCTGAGCCGCAGTTGCTGAAGGGGCCCAGCGACTGCGTCCCGGACGGACCGGCACCGGTCTGCAGCAGCGCGCTCCCTGCCGCGTGCCCGTCGAATGCCATCACCGTATTGCGGGTGATGCGGCGGTTGCAGGGGCTGTCCGCCACGACCGACCAGCCGGTCTCACCTTCCGCGATCTCCATGACCGCCACGCCCTGAAAATTCTGCAGCCGCAGAACCTCATCACCCGGGGCCGGGACCACGTCGTCCCCGTTCTCCGCGGGCGGGGGGCCAAGGTCGATGCCGTTGTTGCTGTATTCGCTGGTGACCACCAGGATCTCGCGGCCGCCGATGGCGAACAGCTCCATCCCGTCGGTGTTCTCGCCGAAGACGCGGTCAGACCATTCGGTCGAGACGGGTGCCGCATCGAACTCCGGCGCGCCGGAGAACAGCGGATCGCCCCAGCGCAGCAGCACGCCCCAGGTGCAGCCCTCGGGGACATGGACCGTGCCCGTCCGTCTGAATGGCGGTCTGCCCGAAGGGAAACCGCGCGGCGCCCTGCGCGAGGGTTGTGCCGCCCTTGAGCATCCCGGAGCCCATCACCGCCGCGCCGGACCTGAAGGCGAGGGTGCCGCCGAGAAATCCGCTGCCTGCGATCGCGCGCTCTACGGCCCGGTCGAAGTCCTGCGTCTTGGGGCGCGGGAAGTTCTCCTCGTCCCACTCGCCCGACGGCATTCTCCGTATTCGAGCGGTTTCTCGCAGGGTCATCGCTGGCTCCCTGCCGGCCCGGTCCGGCCGCAGCGATCACGCGCCGCGGCCAACGCGGGCACCCTGCAGTATCGAGCGCAACACTTAGATGACGGCTGACCGCCGGCCGCGCGATGGCCCGGGACACCGCCAATCATGCGGCCGCATATACTGCTGGAAATCATCGGACACGTGGCACGTTCCGTCCAGGTCGCGAAAAGTGGCGGGGAGACAGGGATTCGAACCCTGGGAACGCTCTCACGTTCAACGGTTTTCAAGACCGCCGCATTCGACCACTCTGCCACCTCCCCGGTCCGCCTGCGGTTTAGGACGCATGCCGCGGGCTGGCAAGGGGAAATAAGGAGGCAAGACCGGGCGCGCCGTCCCGTGCAGGCGCGCGGATTCATGCCGCCCGCTGCACAGGCTCCTCTGCCGGGGCCGGTCAGGGTTTTCATGCTCAAGCGGGCAGGCTATGATCCGCGCAAGCGAAAAAGGACCGGAAAATCCGGACGCTTGCGCGCAGCGGCGCGGCGGGTGCAGGCGAGACAGGCAAGGAAGACAGCATGACGAACCCCAATCCTGCCCGAAATCAGGCTGGAAAACAGGACGGAAACCTGGCGGACGGCCAGGGCCGGCAATCCTCCGCCGCCGGGCGCGGGCGCAATGCGCGGCGTGTGGCCGCCGTTGCCGGGCTGCTGCTGGCGGCGGGCTGCGCGGACGGCCCGCAGCTGCCGTTCCTGCAAGCCAAGGACAAACCCGTCACCCAATCCAGCAGCACCCGGCTGGTGGAGCGCGACGTGGAGGCGCCGGAGGTGTTCCAGGTGACCGAAGCGGGGCTCTGGGACGGGCGGCCCTCGGTGGGCGGCGTCTGGGTTGCGCATCCCGGCACCAAGGAACCCGAGCGGGTGATCATCCGCAACAACGCCAACGGCCAGTTCGTGATCGGCGCCCTGTTCCGCCGGGAGCGGGAAATCCCGGGGCCGCGGATTCAGGCGTCCTCGGACGCGGCGGCAGCGCTTGGCATGCTGGCGGGGGCGCCGGTGGAGCTGAACGTGACCGCGCTGCGCCGGGAGGCCGTGGAGGACTCGCCGCCCGGGGAGGCGCTCGACGCCTCCGCAGCTGCAGATACGGCGGAGGAGAGCGATGCCGCCCTCGCGGCGGAAGCTGCAGCTGCGGTCACCGCGACCGCGCTCGACCCCGCCCCCGCGGCCGCCCCGGCAGAGGCCGCAGCCGCAGCTCCGGTCCCGGCCGCCGCCCCGGCCCCGCCGAAACCGCAGGCCTCCGGCCTGGACAAACCCTATATTCAGATCGGGATCTTCAGCATCGAGGCCAATGCCGAACGCACCGCGGACATGATGCGCGGCGCGGGCATGGTGCCTTCGGTGCTGGAACAGAGCTCGAGCGGGAAGACCTTCTGGCGCGTGCTGGTCGGTCCCGCACAAAATAAATCCGAACGCAGCCAATTGCTCAACAGCGTAAAGGACACCGGATTTTCGGATGCCTATGCCGTCTCCAACTAAGACCGTCTCCGCCCGCGCCCGTGGCGCGCTCTTTCCTGCCCGCCTGCGCGGCGCGATTGCCCCTGCCCGCCTGGGCGGCGCTCTGGCCCCTGTGCTGCGGCTGAGCCTGGCCGCGAGCCTGTCGCTTGGCCTCTCTGCCCTGGCCGCCGCCGCCTTCGAGACCAAGGCGCGGGCCGCTTTCGTGCTGGACCAGGGCACCGACACGGTGCTCTTGTCGAAAAACGCCGAGGAGCCGCTGCCGCCCGCCTCGATGTCCAAGCTGATGACGCTTTATGTCGCCTTCGAGGCGCTGCGCGACGGGCGGCTGACGCTGGACGAGCGGCTGCCGGTGAGCGAGCATGCAATGAGCTATGGCGGCTCCACCATGTTCCTGGACACCACCGACCGGGTCCGGGTCGAGGATCTGCTGCGCGGCATCATCGTGCTGTCGGGCAACGACGCCTGCGTGGTGATCGCCGAGGCGCTGAGCCCGGATGGCTCCGAGGCGGGCTTTGCCCGCTACATGACCAAGCGCGCCGAGGACATGGGCATGGAGAACTCCAACTTCGCCAATTCCAACGGCTGGCCCGCGGCCGGGCACCGGATGTCGGTGGAGGATCTGGCGATCCTGGCCGAGCGGCTGATCGAGGATTTTCCGGAATATTACCCGCTGTTTGCCGAGAGCAGGTTTGAATTCGACGGCCGCGCGCCCTCAAATACCCGCAACCGCAACCCGCTTTTGAAGCTGGGGATCGGCGCGGACGGGCTGAAGACGGGGCATACCGAGGAAGCGGGTTACGGCCTTGTCGGCTCGGCCAAGCAGGGTGACCGGCGGGTGATTTTCGTGATCTCCGGCATGCCCAGCACCGCCGCCCGCGCCGAGGAGGCGGAGGCAATGGTCAACTGGTCGTTTCGCCAATTTGCCAAGAAGACCGTCGCCAAGGCAGGCGTCGCCGTCGCGGAGGCCGAGATCTGGCGCGGCGCCCAGCAATCGGTAGGACTGGTGCCGACCGAGGACCTGGAGATCCTGCTCCCCGCGCTGTCCGATGACAAGATCGAGGCCGAGGTGGTCTATACCGGCCCGGTGGATGCGCCGGTGACCAAGGGGCAGCCGCTGGCCGAACTGGTGCTGAAGCCCGAGGAGCTGCCCGAGGTGCGCCTGCCGCTGGTGGCCGAGAAGGACGTGCCAGCGGGCGGCTTTGCGGTGCGGGTGAAGACCGCGGCACAGGTGCTGGTGAAACGCTTCCTGCAGGGTCCCGGGGACGCTTCGTGAGCACGCAAGATCCTGGCGGCACGGCGGCACCGCTGCCGCGCGGCCTGTTCATCACCTTCGAGGGCATCGACGGCTCCGGCAAGTCGACCCAGTGCCGGATGCTGGCCGAGGCCCTGCACGCGGGCGGCCGCGACGTGGTGCTGACGCGCGAGCCCGGCGGCTCGCCCGGGGCGGAGGAAATCCGCCGCCTGGTGCTGGAAGGCGACCCGGACCGCTGGTCGGCGGAAACCGAGCTGTTGCTGTTCACCGCGGCGCGGCGCGACCACTTGGAGCGCACCATCGAACCTGCCCTCGCGGCGGGCAAGGTGGTGATCTGCGACCGCTTTGCCGACAGCACCCGGATGTATCAGGGGCTGTCGCGCGGGAACTTGCGCGCCGCGGTGGACCAGCTGCACGCGCTGATGATCGGGCGCGAGCCGGATCTGACCATCCTGATCGACATGGACCCGGCCGCGGGCCTGGCCCGAGCCAAGGGCCGCCAGGGCCATGAGGAGCGGTTCGAGGATTTCGGCGTGGAGCTGCAGGAAAAGATGCGCGCGGGTTTCCTGGCGCTGGCGCAGGAGTTTGCGCCCCGCTTCCGCACCGTCGATGGCGCCCGCCCGGCCGAGGCGGTGGCCGCGGACGTGCGCGCGCTGGCGGATCGGGCATTGAAGGACATGGCTGGATGAGCACCCCCGACGAGCTGCCCCGCGCCGATCAGGCCGAAGGCGCGCCGCACCCGCGCGAAACGCAGCGCCTGTTCGGGCAAGCGCAGGCGGAGCGTGATTTCCTGACCGCCTACAACTCGGACCGGCTGCACCATGCCTGGCTGCTGACCGGCCCGCAGGGCGTCGGCAAGGCGACGCTGGCCTGGCGCATCGCGCGCTTCCTGCTGGCAACGCCTCCGGCGGAGGACGGTCTGTTTGGCGCGCCGCCGCCGCCCGTCACGCTGGAGATCAGCCCCGAGCACCCGGTTTCCCACCGCATCCAGGCTCTGGCGGAACCGGGGCTGGCGGTGATCACCCGCAGCTACAACGACAAGGAAAGGCTGCGCGGCGAAATCGTGGTGGAGGATATTCGCGCGCTCAATCGGTTCTTTGGCCTCTCGGCCACCGACGGGGGGCGCCGGGTGGTGATTGTCGATGCCGCCAACGAGATGAACGTGAGCGCGGCCAACGCGCTTCTGAAGATGCTGGAGGAGCCGCCCGCGCGCACCACGCTCCTGCTGATCTCGCACCAGCCCTCGCGGCTGCTGCCGACGATCCGCTCGCGCTGCCGCACCCTGCGGCTGGGGCCGCTTTCGCCCGCCGACATGCAGGCGGCGCTGGTGCAATCGGGTGTCGAGATGCCTGCCGAGATGGAACATCTCGCGGCGCTGGCGGGCGGGTCGGTCGGGGCGGCGCTCAGGCTCATAAACCTCGGCGGGCTGAAGATCTACGCCGAGCTGGTGCAGATACTGGAGTCACTGCCGCGGCTGGACCGGCAACGGGCGATGGCGCTGGCCGAGGCCGCCGCCCAGCGCGGCCAGGCGGCGCGCTTCGAGCTTCTGCTGTCGCTGGTGGAGATGGCGCTGGCCCGGCTCGCGCGCACAGGGGCCACCGGTGCTCCGCCAGCGCCCGAGGCGGCAGCGGGGGAGGCCGCCGTTCTGGCCCGCCTGGCGCCCGATCCGCAGAAGGGGCGGGCCTGGGCGGACTTGTCGGCCGAGGCTACGGCGCGCGCGCGTCATGGCCAGGCGGTGAACCTTGACCCCGCAGCACTTGTCCTAGATACGGTTTTCAAGATGCAGGACACCGCGTCGCGCTGACAGGCGCCGGACGCCGGTGCCCCACGCCGCGCAAGTGCAAGGCCAGCAGAGGACCCATGACCGAGACTTCCCCCCAGACTTCTTCCCAGACACCGCCCCGGATCACCGACAGCCATTGCCACCTGGACTTCCCCGATTTCGAGGGCCAGCTGGAGCAGGTGATCGCCCGCGCCGCCGAGGCCGGGGTGACGCGGATGGTGACGATCTGCACCAAGCTGAGGAACGAGCCGTCGGTGCGCGCCATCGCCGAGGCGCATGCGCCGGTGTTCTACGCCGCGGGCACCCACCCGATGAGCGCCGCTGACGAACCGCTGGCGACGGTGGACGAGCTGATGGCACTGGCGAAACACCCGAAGTTTGTCGGCATCGGCGAGACCGGGCTGGACTACCACTACACCGCCGACAGCGCTTCGGTGCAGCAAAAGTCCCTGCGCGTCCATATCGAGGCCGCGCGGGAGACCGGCCTGCCGCTCATCATTCACGCCCGCGCCGCCGATGACGACATGGCGCGCATCCTGGCGGAGGAAATGAAGAACGGCGCCTATTCCTGCGTCATGCATTGCTTTTCGTCCTCCGCCGAACTGGCGCGGGCAGCGTTGGACCTTGGGTTCTACCTGTCGATGTCGGGCATTGCGGCCTTCCCCAAGAGCCGCGAGCTGCGCGAGATCTTTGCCGCCGCGCCCGCGGACCGCATCCTGGTGGAGACCGACGCGCCCTACCTCGCCCCGCCGCCCTACCGCGGCAAGCGCAACGAACCGGCCTATACCGCCCATACCGCCAGGGCGGGCGCCGAGGCTTTGGGCATGGAGTATGCCGCCTTTGCCGCCCAGACCCAGGCCAATTTCGACCGGCTGTTCCGGAAGGCCGCGCAGTACGAGGCCGCCGCCTGATGGGAGAGCTGCGCTTCACCATCCTTGGCTCGGGGTCCTCGGGCGGGGTGCCGCGGATCGGCGGGCACTGGGGCGATTGCGACCCGGAGAACCCCAAGAACCAGCGCCGCCGCTGCTCCATGCTGGTCGAGCGCGAAGGGCCGAAGGGTACCACCAAGGTGCTGATCGACACCACGCCCGACATGCGCAGCCAGCTTCTGGACAGCGGCACCGGCGAGCTGGACGCCGTTGTCTACACCCATTCGCACGCCGACCACATGCACGGGCTGGACGATCTGCGGATGGTCTATTTCAACACCCGCACCCGCATCCCCGTTTATGCCGACGGCGATACCCAGAACGACCTGTTGTCGCGCTTTGGCTATGCTTTCGTGCAGCCCGAGGGCTCGCCCTACCCGCCGATCCTGGAACTGCGCAGCATCGACGGCCCCTTCACGGTGAGCGGTGTCGGCGGCAAGATCGGCTTCCGCCCCTTCGAGGTCGAACATGGCTCGATCGGCGCGCTGGGGTTCCGCATCGGCGGACTCGCCTATTTGCCGGATGTTTCGAAAATCCCCGACAGCGCCCTGCCCGCGCTGCGCGGCCTGGACTGCTGGATTCTCGACGCGCTGCGGCGCACCCCGCATCCGACCCATTTCAGTTACCCCGAAGCGATGGAGTGGTTCCGCCGCATGGCGCCCAAGCGCGGGGTGCTGACCAACATGCATATCGACATGGATTACGCCACCGTCGAGGCAGAGACCCCGGACCACATCACGCCCGCCTATGACGGCATGGTGATCCGCTACAAGATCTGAGCCGCCTCCGCCCGCGCCCGCGCCCGGGCGGAGGCCACTTCTACTGAGTGAATTTCCTTGCCGGCGCCCCTGCCCCGCGCGCCCTCCCGGCGGCTGCCGCATTTTGAGGCCCCATGTTTCAAAGCCTGATCGACGTCATCCTGCCGGTGTTCCTCGTGATTGGCGCCGGCTATCTTTCGACGCTGAAGGGCGTGTTCAGCGAAAGCCACATCGACGGGCTGGCCAAGTTCACCCAGGGCTTTGCCATCCCCTGCCTGCTGTTCCGGGCGATTGCCACGCTGGACCTGTCGGCGGGCTTCCACCCGGCGCTGCTGGCGAGCTTCTATACCGGTGCCTTCACCTGCTTCCTGATCGGCCTGTTCGGCGCGCGCTATTTCTTCCGCCGCGACTGGGAGGATTGCGTCGCCATCGGCTTCTGCTGCCTGTTCTCCAACTCGGTCCTGCTGGGCCTGCCAATCACCGAGCGCGCCTTTGGCGAGGGGAACCTCACCGGCAATTACGCGATCATCGCCTTCCACTCGCCGTTCTGCTACGGCATCGGCATCACCGTGATGGAGATCGTGCGCAACCGCGGCGCGGGCGGGGTGCGGATGGTATCCTCGGTGCTGACGGCGATGTTCCGCAACGTGCTGATCCTCGGCATCGCGCTGGGGTTTGCGGTGAACCTTTCCGGCCTCACGATCCCGCTGGTGGTGGACGAGGCGCTGGAGCTGGTGATCCGCGCAGCACTTCCCGGCGCGCTGTTTGCGCTTGGCGGCGTCCTGGTGCGCTACCGGCCCGAGGGCGATTTGCGCGCGATCCTGTTTGTGTGCCTGACTTCGCTGATGATTCACCCCGCGATCGTCTGGAGCATGGGCACGGCGCTGGCGCTGCCGCAGGACCTGTTCCGCTCGGGGGTTTTGAACGCAGCGATGGCGACGGGGTTTAACGGCTATATCTTTGCGAACATGTACGGGCGGGCCAAGCGGGTTGCGGCGTCGTCGGTGCTGATCGCCACCGGGGCCAGCATCTTCACCGTGTGGTTCTGGCTGCTGCTGCTGGCGTGAGCCGGGCGCTGGCTTCGTGCACCGCAACTCCAGCGTTGAAATGCGCCGCGGGGCTGTGCATGGTCAGCGCAAGCATCACGCAGGAGCGCCGCATGACCGCCCTCACCCTTCGCAAAGGCCGCCCGGCATGAGCGTGCCGCAGACCGTTGTCATCGGCGCCGGCATCAATGGCGCCGCCGCCGCGATCTGGCTTGCCCGCGCGGGCCATCAGGTGACGCTGATCGACAAGGGCACGCCGGGCATGGGCACGTCTTATGGCAACGCGTGCCTGCTGGCGAGCTGCGCGATGGTGCCAGTGACCGTGCCGGGGCTGGCGTTGAAGGGGCCGAAATACCTGCTCGACCGGGAGTTCCCGCTGTTCCTGCGCTGGCCTTATGCGCCGCGGCTGCTGCCCTGGCTGGCACGCTACCTCTCCCACGCGAACGACCGCGACACCCGCCGCATCGCCCGCGCGCTGATCGATATCACCGCCGACAGCCTGGAGCAGCACCAGGCGCTGACCGCCGGCACCCCGGCCGCGAAATGGGTGCGGCCGTGCGAGTACAACTTCGCCTACACCAGCCGCGCCGCCTTTGAGGCCGACGCCTATGGCTGGGCTCTGCGGCGCGAGGCCGGCTTCATCCCCGAGATTATCGAAGGCCCGGCGGTGCAGGAGAAGGAGCCGATCCTGTCGGAGACGATCCAGCTGCTCGCGGTCAACAAGAACCACGGCTTCATCCTCAATCCTGCGGCTTACGTGCAGGACCTGGTGCAGCTGCTGCAGGAGATGGGCGGGCGGTTCGTGCAGGGCGAGGTCAAGGATTTCGACCTTTCCGGCGGCCGCCTTGCCGCGGTGGAGACCAGCGGGGGCCGGTTCGAATGCTCCGCCGCGGTGCTGGCTGCCGGGGTCTGGTCGAAGCCGCTGATGCGGAAGCTGGGCCTCAAGGTGCCGCTCGAGGCCGAGCGCGGTTACCACCTCACCTTCCGCAGCCCCAGCCAGCTGCCGCGGAACCCGATGATGCTGGCCTCCGCCAAGTTCGTGGCGACGCCGATGGACCAGGGCCTGCGCTGCGCCGGTGTTGTGGAGTTCGGCGGGCTGACCGAGGAACGCTCCAAGGCGCCCTTGGAGTTCCTGCGCCGCAAGGTGGCCGAGGTCTTCCCGCAGATGCAGGCGGAGGGGTGCGAGGAATGGATGGGCCACCGCCCCGCCCCCGCCGACAGCCTGCCGCTGATCGGAGAGGTCGCGTCGACCGGCGTCTTTGCCGCCTTCGGGCACCACCATATCGGTCTCACCGGCGGCGCCAAGACCGGGCGGATGGTGGCCGGGCTGATCGCTGGCCACCCCATGAACACCGACATGCGCCCCTTCACCCCGAACCGCTTTGCCTGACGCGGCCCGCGAGCGGGAAGCAGCGGAACCGCCCCGGTATCCGGCCAGCCGCCAAGCCCGCACTTTCATGCAGGAACGGCGGGCACGGATATCCGTCCGGCGCTAGACGCCGCGGGACTGCTTGTCTTGTGGGATAATCTCTTGGCCCGGGGGCCAGATGGTGCGGTCGAGAAGACTCGAACTTCCACTCCGGTTAAGGAACAGCGACCTCAACGCTGCGCGTCTACCAATTCCGCCACGACCGCACTGTCTTAGGCTTGGTGTAGCGGCGTATAGACCAGCGCGCAGGGGATGTGAAGCCGAAAATAACATTTTTTTCAAGAATGCCGGCAGCGCCGCCGCCATTGGTGCGAAGCTGGGAAAACCAGCGGGATTCCCGCCGGTTACGTGCCGGGAAGCGGCGGGCGGATCAACGCGGCCAATGCGGCATTCCGGCCGGGAGCTGGCCGGGGCAGACACGCCAGCCCGATGCCCCGCTTCCTCTTGAACGGAAGCGGGACGCAGGGGCGCCTGTGGCGCACCTGGCCCGGCGGTTCAGTCGGCCGCGAAAGACGGCAGCCCGGTGGCCGGCGCCGGGCCGGCGGCGGGGAAGTCAGCCGGCGCTGCGCCGGGATTTGCACCGGCAGGCTGGCCGGGCGCCGGAATGGCGGCCTGGCTTGCGGCCGGGACCGGCTGCACCGGCACTGTGCCCGCCAGCGCCGCCGTGGCGGCCCGGATCACACCGCTGCGCTCAGGCTGGCCGGGGGCGAAGACGGGCCGGGCTCCGCCGTCCAGGGCGTCCTGAGCCATGGCGTACCACTCCCCTGCCCGTGCGGCGGATCCCGGCGTGCCGAAGCCCAGCGCCAGGTGATGGCCGACCAGTTCGCCATAGGGGCGCTGGCCGCTGACCGTCAGCAGCAGGGCTGCAGCCAGCGCCACGTCCATGTCGTCGCGCCGGTAGCCGGAGAACAGGCAGATCGCGGCAGTATGCGCAAGCTGCTGCGCCGGTATCCGGGCCCGCTGCACGATGACCTGCACGTCCTGCATCACCGCTGCGCTTTCTGCGCTGTGAAGCCTTGCCAGCACCGGCTCCAGGGCCGGGCCGAAGGCGTCGCATTGGGTATCGGTATGGGCCTGATCCAGCCCCAGGACCTTTGCGGCCAGCGCTTCGCCCCGGCTCAGCGCGTAAGAGCGGGCAAGGCAGAACTGCTCGCCCAGCGCCAGTTCCGGATCGGTCATGGCGGCCGCCGTCACGAAGCCGCCGTTGGTGGCCGTGACCAGGTTCACCTTGCCGCAATGGCTGGTGAGCGAGGCGGCGGGTGCGGACTGGGTAGCGGGCGGCGCAAAAAGAGTGATGCCGCTCAGGCTGCCGGAGGGGGCGGTTGCCGCCGGGCCAGTGCTGGCCTCCTGGAGACCGCCCTGCCCGCTGGTATCCTCTCCGGCGCCGGACGGTTCTGCCGGTCCGGGGAGCGGAACGCCAAGCGCCGGAGCGTTCAGAGCCGCCGCGTTCAGGGCCGGCGCGTTCAAGGCCGGCGCGCCCAGCGCGGGCGCGCTCGGGAAGGCACCGGCCTGGGGTGCAGCCGCGGCCATCGTGTCCGCAGGGCCGGGCTGCAGCGAGCCTGCAGGGGCGCCCGGCGCGGCAAAGGCAAACTGCCCTTCACCCGCGCCGGCCCGCTGCATCCGGCAATTGCCGCGCTCGCAGGTGAAATCAGCCAGCGTCACCCCGTGGCCAAGGAAGTCGTTGCGCTGATAGCCCTGCGGGGTGGAGGCAAAGACCATCACCGAGCATTTCGACGCCCCGCACCAGAACGCACTGCCGGAGGCGGAAGTGTCGATCAGATAGTCGTTGCGGCCGTCGCCGTTGAGGTCGGCAAGCTGCAGGAACCCGCTGCGCTGCAACAGCTGCTGGGCGGAGGGTTCGCTGCTGGCGGCGATCTCGTCCACCGCCTGGCTGACCTCCTGCGGCAGCCCGCCATAGCCCGCCCCGGCGCCATAGCCCGCCACAACGCCGCCGTGGCCGCCCGTGGCCTCGTTGCGCCAGCGGTGCAGCAGGCCGCGCACGCCCGAAGGGGCCTGCATCGCCTGCATCACCTGCGGGCCGCCGATCTGGGCCCGGCTGTAGGAGGTGACAAGGAAATCGCGCTCGTAAGGCGAAAGCCGCCCGGTGGCGGGGAAGCCCATGTGCCCCTGGTATTGCGCGATGGCCGCGCGCGAGCGCCGCCCAAGGATGCCGTCGGCGGTGCCGGCCGGGAAGCCGAAATAATTCAGCGCCACCTGGGTTTCGCGGTTTTCGGCCCGGGCGGCGGAATAAGCCGGCGCCTTGCGGTAGGTCCGCTTGACGGGCGCGCGCTGACGCTGCTTGTTCTTGTGGATCTCATTGACGATGACGCCGCCAATGACGCCCCCGACGATGGCGGCGCCGAGATCGTCCGCAACGGCAGGACCTGCGGCCGAGGATGCCAGGAAAGCGGCAGCCACGGCCGGCTTGAGCGGCTTGGTAAACATGATACTCGCTCCTATGGAAACAGACTGCGGAATCAGGATACTCCACGGGGGCGGCCGGGACCTAGGGTTTTTACGGTAGCTTGCACCCAGCAGCGCCCGCAGGGATAGAACCTGTGCCCGCAGGCATAGAAGAGGACAGCATCTGCCATGGTGGAATGGATCACGTCGGAGGCGCCGGTCGGCTATGAGGAGTCGGTCGCCTTCATGGAGGCGCGCGCCGCCGCCATCGCGGCAGGCACCGCGCCGGAGTGCATCTGGCTGCTGGAGCATCCGCCGCTCTATACCGCCGGCACCTCGGCCCGGCGCGAGGATCTGACCGATCCGGACCGTTTCCCGGTCTATGAGTCCAAACGCGGCGGCCAGTATACCTATCACGGGCCGGGACAGCGGGTGGTCTATGTAATGCTCAACGCGGGCGCGCGCGGGCGCGACGTGCGGCAATTCGTGGCGCAGCTGGAGCAATGGGTGATCGCGGCGCTGGCGGAGTTCAACGTGCAGGGCCGCATCCGCGAAGGCCGGGTCGGCGTCTGGGTGGAACGGCCCGAAAAGCCGCGCGCGCCCTCCGGCGCGGTGGCCGAGGACAAGATCGCCGCGATCGGCATCCGCCTGCGCAAATGGGTGAGCTTCCACGGCATCTCGATCAACGTGGAGCCGGATTTGTCGCATTTCTCCGGCATCGTGCCGTGCGGCATCCGCGAGCACGGGGTGACCAGCCTCGTCGACCTCGGCCTGCCGGTGACAATGGCGGATGTCGACGTGGCGCTGAAGCGCAGCTTTGCGCAGGTCTTCGGAGCGGAGTGATCTTCGGGGCGGAGCGCGGGGGCCGCGGCGCCGCGCGGGCGCGCCTTAGCTCCGCCCCGGCGCGGCAAAACCGCTGAGCGCCTCCAGCACCAGTTCCGGGAAGGTATAGAGCAGCAGCGTGCCCGCGTCGCGGCAGACCCGCAGCTGGCTTCCGTCCTCCCCCGGTATTACCGCGCGCAGCCGGTCCAGCGGCGTGGTGCGGTCGTCGCCGCCGTGCAGGTAGACAGAGCGCACCCCGGCGCCCGGCCCCGCACCGTTGCCCTTGCCGCCGCCGGCGCCGTGCCGCAACACGGGCAAATCGGCGGCGAACCCGGCCCCCTTCTGGGCCAGGAAGAGCTCCTGGCTCAGGTTCATAACGCCGCGCAGGTCGAGCTGTTCGAGCAGGTGCCGCTCGTGGCTGCCCTCGGCCGATTGCGCGTAGAGCAGGGCCTCGTAGCCGCCGGGCCAGCCGGTCACCAGCCACGGCAGCAGCCGTGGCGGATGGTCCGCGAGCAGCACCGCCGCACGGCTGAAACCCTTCAGCTTCGGCGGCGGCTGGTCCGGCAGCATCGGCCCGGTCGCTGCCGCCGCCACGACCCCCGGCACCCGGTCGCGCAGCCGCTCGGCCGCGGCGCGGGCAAACAGCGTGCCGCCGCGCTGCGCCAGCAGGATCGGCCGTTGCAGGTTTTCCTCCAGGATCAGAGTCTTGATCTGCTGCATGAAAGCTTCCACCGGGCGCTGGCCTGGCGGCACCGGGCTGGAGCTGCCATAGCCGCCGCGCAGAGGCGCATAGACCCGCAACCCCAGATGCCGCAAGCGCGGCTGCAGCCGCTGCACCGGGGCGATCACGTCCAGCAGCCCGTGCACATAGATCACCGGCCGCCCGGTGTCGGCGCCGAGCCGGAAATACTGAGTGCGCTGGCCGCCGGTGCCCAAAAGCTCCCGGCTGGGAGGCAGGCGTTCGCCGCGGGCAATGGCCAGATCGCCCGCTTGTTCCTGCAGCAGGAACGCCACCAGCCGCACCAGTTCGGCCACGCCCGGCGCCCCGGCCCGGGCCGCGATCCGGTCCAGCGCCGCCAGCGCCTCTGCACCGGGCGCCTCCGCCCCCGCCATCAGCTCCCGCAGCGGCGCCAGGTCGGAGCCGCCAAGGCCAAGGGCGCCGGCCGCCCGCGCCACGGCATCGGAATGCCATTCGAACTCCAGCAGTTCCGCCATCGCGGCCACCGGCACCGCCTCCCCGGCACCGGACCAGACCGGGCGGCACAGAACCTTGCGCGCGGGCTCTGCGGTTTTCAGGACCACGGCATCGTTCCAGTTGAACTCCTTGCCGCGCAGCCGCTCCAGAAAGCCGCCCCAGCGGCGGCGGCTGCCCGGCGTCAGCTGCATGGCGGCGCCGGGGTCCCGGGTCCCGCCCCAGGTGCGCTGCTGCGCCCGGCGCGACATCCGCAGCAGGCGGCCGCGGTTGTCCGCCAGCAGCCAGGCCCGGGTGTTGTCGTCGTAGAAGTCGCGCGGATGCGGCCGCCCGGCGCGCACCCACTGCCCGTCCTGGATTTCCCGCGCGCGGCCGAAATGCGCCTGCAGGCCCGGCGCCGCTTTCGGCAGCTCCGGCGTCACCCGCCAGCCGCCGCAGGCGTTCGATCCGCCGGGCTGCTGGAACGGAGAGAAGCGGTCGAATTGCTCGGGCCGTATCATGGTTTCGTAAATGGCAGCGGCAATCTGGTCATGAGACAGCGCCGGACCGGGATAGAAGAGCGACACAGATGCCCCCAAAGATGTTCAACCGCCTTCCCGGGCGCTCCGCCGGATGCGAGCAGGACAGCACCGCACACCCGCCGCTTGCGGGCGCCGGCCTGCCGCTTCCGCGGGACGGGGCAATTCTGGCTGAAACGTGGACACGGACAAATACACCACCCACCGGCCTTACACATGAGCGTCAAGACCGGTCCGGGCCTGGTCACCTGCGGGTAAAGCCGCCAGCAAGAAGGAATAGCTTTAGAAATTGTAAGTTTAAGGTATTTCAATCACCGATACACAAGGACTTAAATAAATACAACCCTAAATAGAACTCGCAGCGGCGCCAGTCCGCCGCCGCGGGCTGCCCCGACCCTTGCGGTCAGCCCTGGCCGTCACCCGCCAGCGCCGCGCGGACCTGTGCCGCCTGCTGGCGGATCTGCTCCTTGTCGCCCATCTGGCCCGGCGGGCGCAGCTTGTCGCCCTCCCGGCGCGGCAGCACGTGCACATGCAGGTGGAACACCTCCTGGCCGCCGGCCGCCTCGTTGAACTGCTGCACAGTGACGCCCGGCGCGCCAAAGGCCCGCTGCACCGCCCGCGCCAGCTTCTGCACCGTTGCCATCACCGCGGCGATCTGCTCCGGGCTGGCATCGAGCAGATTGCGGCAGGGCGACTTGGGGATCACAAGCAGGTGCCCGTCGGCGCGCGGCATGATGTCCATGAAGGCCAGCGTGGCGCCGTCCTCGTAGACGGTTTCCGAGGGGATCTCGCCGCGCAGGATCTTGGCGAAGATGTTGTCGGGGTCATAGGCGGTCATCACTCTGTCTCCGTTCCGGTCAGCAGGGGCCGGGCTGCGGCGGCCAGCAAGCGCAGGCAAATCCCGCCCGCCCGTTCCGCGCCGCAGCCCGGCGGTTGCCCCAGGTTGTGCGCGGCGGCTGCCCGGAGGTCAAGCCCGGCGGCCGCCCGGAGCCCATTTGCGCCCGCGCTGTCCCGCCCCGCCTGCGGCAATTATTCTTGAGCCAGATCAAACTCCGGCATTGAAGGCATTGGCGCCCCGCTCTAAAACCCGCATGAGTCTAAGGCCGCCCGGAGTTCCTCCCCGTGGCCTTTCGTTTATGCAACAGGAGGCACCTAAATGGCAGACGCAGCCATTCATGGTCACGGCCACGAGGACGACCGCGGCTTTTTCACCCGCTGGTTCATGAGCACGAACCACAAGGATATTGGCATTCTCTACCTGATCGTCTCGGCGATCGCAGGTCTCATTTCCGTCATCTTCACCGTTTACATGCGGCTGGAGCTGATGGACCCCGGCGTCCAGTACATGTGCCAGGAGGGCGCGCGGCTGTTTGCGGATGCCTCTGCGGAATGTACCCCGAACGGGCATCTGTGGAACGTGATGATCACCGCCCACGGCATCCTGATGATGTTCTTCGTGGTGATCCCGGCGCTGTTCGGCGGCTTCGGCAACTACTTCATGCCGCTGCAGATCGGCGCGCCGGACATGGCGTTCCCGCGGATGAACAACCTCAGCTTCTGGATGTATGTCGCAGGCACCTCGCTGGCGGTGCTCTCGGTTGTCTCCCCGGGCGGCAATGACCAGCTGGGCTCCGGCGTCGGCTGGGTTCTCTACCCGCCGCTCAGCGTCAATGAAGGCGGCTACTCGATGGATCTGGCGATCTTCGCCGTGCACGTCTCCGGCGCGTCCTCGATCCTCGGCGCGATCAACATGATCACCACGTTCCTGAACATGCGCGCCCCAGGCATGACCCTGTTCAAGGTGCCGCTGTTCTCCTGGTCGATCTTCGTCACCTCCTGGCTGATCCTGCTGAGCCTGCCGGTGCTGGCCGGCGCCATCACCATGCTGCTGATGGACCGCAACTTCGGCTTCACCTTCTTTGATGCGGCTGGCGGCGGCGACCCGATCCTGTACCAGCACATCCTGTGGTTCTTCGGCCACCCGGAAGTGTACATCGTGATCCTGCCCGGCTTCGGCATCATCAGCCACGTGATCGCCACCTTCGCGCGCAAGCCGGTCTTCGGCTACCTGCCGATGGTCTGGGCGATCATCGCGATTGGCGTGCTGGGCTTCGTGGTCTGGGCGCACCACATGTACACCGTCGGCATGTCGCTGAACCAGCAGGCCTACTTCATGCTCGCCACCATGGTGATCGCGGTGCCCACCGGCGTGAAGGTGTTCTCCTGGATCGCCACTATGTGGGGCGGCTCGATCGAGTTCAAGGCGCCGATGATGTTCGCCTTCGGCTTCCTGTTCCTGTTCACCGTCGGCGGCGTGACCGGCGTGGTGCTGAGCCAGGCCGCCGTGGACCGTGCTTACCACGACACCTATTACGTGGTTGCCCACTTCCACTACGTGATGTCGCTTGGCGCCGTGTTTGCGATCTTTGCGGGCGTCTACTACTACTTCGGCAAGATGACCGGCCGCCAGTACAACGAACTGGGCGCCCAGATCCACTTCTGGCTGTTCTTCATCGGCGCCAACCTGACGTTCTTCCCGCAGCACTTCCTGGGCCGCCAGGGCATGCCGCGCCGCTACATCGACTACCCGGACGGCTTTGCCTTCTGGAACAAGATCTCGTCGATCGGTGCGTTCATCTCCTTCGCCTCCTTCCTGTTGTTCTTTGGTGTGGTGATCTACTCGCTGCTGCGCGGCGCACGCGTCACCCAGAACAACTACTGGAACGAATACGCGGACACGCTGGAATGGACCCTGCCCTCGCCGCCGCCCGAGCACACCTTCGAAATCCTGCCCAAGCAGGAAGAATGGGACCGCTCGCACTCGCATTGAGCAGCGTGAGATACTGAGATCAGGAAAGGCCCCGGCGCAGCTGCTCCGGGGCCTTTTTTCTTCGGAACCCGCCATCACCGCAGGCAGTGGACACGGCCGCGCGCTGCCACATCTTTAAGGACAGGACCTACCTTCCGGACACAGCCCGCCATGCCCTACAGCTGGACCCGACCGCAGCCCGGCAGCGAACGTGAACTGCACCTTTGGCCGCATCAGTCGCTGGCGCCGCAGGGCTATGTGCGCTTCCTCGGCGCCACCGCGGCGCTGATCTGCGTGCCGCTGATCGCGGTGCTGGGGTCATTGGTGCTGTGGGGGCTGCTGCCCTTCGTGCTGCTGGCGCTGTTCGGCATGAAGTTCGCGCTCGACCGCAGCCGCCGCGACCGGCAGATCCTGGAAGTGCTCACGCTCGGCCCAATCGACGCGCGGCTGGAGCGCTCAACTGCCCGCGGCACCCAGAATTGGCAGTGCAACCGCTACTGGACCAGTGTCGAGCTGCACCGGGACGACGGTCCGGTGCCCAATTACGTGACACTGAAAGGCGGCGGCCGCGAGGTCGAGATCGGCGCCTTCCTCTGCGAGGCGGAACGCCTGGCCCTCTACGGCGACCTCAAGGCCGCCTTCGCCCGCTGAACCCGACACCGGCGACCGCACCGCGGCGGCGAATGCCCCGCGCAATAGGCGCAGGATCCGCGGGCAGTTCCCGTCGCTATGGGTATTTGCAGTCAGAAAGTGGCTGCGGACCGTGCGGGTTCCCCATGGAGGAAACCCCGCCGCGCGGGACCAGCGGGCACCCGCTGCCCCGCAACAGTAAAAAAACCCCGCGCGCGGGGCGCGGCGCATGTGCCACTTTCGGACTGAAAATACCCGCGCCGCAGGCAACCAAAATCTACACGGCGTCAGCAGCCGCCCTGGGCGCAGAGCTGGTCTTTGACCAGCGGGCCCGCTTTGGCGAAATCCATCTGGCCGGTGTACTTCGCCTTCAGCGCCGCCATCACCTTGCCCATGTCGCGAATCGACTCGGCGCCGGTGTCCGCCACCGCCGCCTTCACCGCACCTTCGACTTCCTCGTCGCTCAGCTGCTTGGGCAGGAACTCCTCGATGATGGCGATTTCGCCCAGTTCCTGCTCGGCCAGGTCCAGCCGCCCGCCCTCTTCATAGGCGCGCGCGCTTTCCTTGCGCTGCTTGGTCATCTTGCCAAGGATGGCAAGGATTTCCTCATCCCCGATGCCGCCCTCCTCGCCATCGGCGCGGGCGGCGATTTCCCGGTCCTTGATCGCTGCGTTGATCAGCCGCAGCGTACACAGCCGGTCTGCCGCCTTGTCCTTCATCGCCAGCTTCAGGGCCTGGTTGACCCGGGTTTGCGTATCCATCTTTCTGAGCATCCTTGTGGTTGCCGGACACCGATGGTTAGCCATTTTGCCCCCCCAGCGCAAGCTCACCGCCCCGGCAGCGCCGCGCCGACCCCGCGTCAAGCCAGTGCCGCCCCCAGCGCCGGCCCCGGCGTTACCCCCCGGCGCCAGCCGATGTTCAGCCCCGCCCCTGCCCGGCACGGCGGCAGGCTTGACCCGCGCCACCCCGCCCCCTAAAAGCCGATGGATTTCACCCGCATGGAGACTCGCGCAATGGCCGCATCTGCCCCGTCCAAGCCCACCGCCTGCCTGGCGCTCGCCGATGGCACCGTCTTTTACGGCACCGGCTTCGGCGCCACCGGCGAGACCGTGGCCGAGCTCTGCTTCAACACCGCGATGACCGGCTATCAGGAGATCATGACCGATCCCTCTTATGCGGGCCAGATCGTCACCTTCACCTTCCCGCATATCGGCAACACCGGCACGACGCCGGAGGATGACGAGACCGGCGATCCGAAAGCGGCGGGCATGGTGGTGAAATGGGATCCGGCGCCGGCCTCGAACTGGCGCGCGGCGGAAGAGCTGAAGGCCTGGCTGGCGCGCACCGGCCGCATCGCCATCGGCGGCATCGACACCCGCCGCCTGACCCGGGCGATCCGCCAGCAGGGCGCGCCGCATGTGGCGCTGGCGCATGACCCGGAGGGCAATTTCGACATCGAGGCGCTGGTCGCCAAGGCCCGCGCCTGGCCGGGGCTGGAGGGCATGGACCTGGCCAAGGATGTCTCCTGCGCCCAAAGTTACCGCTGGGACGAGATGCGCTGGGCCTGGCCGGAGGGCTTTAGCCGCCAGGAGGCGCCCCAGCACAAGGTGGTCGCGGTCGACTACGGCGCCAAGCGCAATATTCTGCGCTGTCTGGCCTCGGCGGGCTGTGATGTGACCGTGCTGCCCGCCACCGCCACCGCCGAGGAGGTGCTGGCGCATAACCCCGACGGGCTGTTCCTCTCCAACGGGCCCGGCGACCCGGCGGCGACTGGCGCATATGCGGTGCCGATGATCCAGGACATCCTGAAGACCGGCATCCCAGTCTTCGGCATCTGCCTTGGCCATCAGATGCTGGCGCTGGCGCTGGGGGCCAAGACTGTGAAGATGAACCACGGCCACCACGGCGCCAACCACCCGGTGAAGGAGCACGCCACCGGCAAGGTGGAGATCACCTCGATGAACCACGGCTTCGCTGTGGATGCCCAGAGCCTGCCGGAGGGCGTCGAAGAGACCCATGTCTCCCTGTTCGACGGCTCCAACTGCGGCATCCGCCTCTCCGGCCGCCCGGTTTATTCGGTGCAGCACCACCCGGAAGCCAGCCCCGGCCCGCAGGACAGCTTCTACCTGTTCGAACGCTTCGCCGAGGCGATGGCGGAGCGCAAATCCGCGTGAAAATCCCCGGCCCGAGGTACTTTGACGGGTGGTTAACAGCGCGTTAACCACTTCTTAAGCCGCGCCCGCAAGCCTGCCCTCCAAGAGTATTTTTCCGGGGCGGACGGGCGGAGGCATGCAGCAAAAGGATCAGGGCAAATACCCGCCGCTCCGGCCGCCGGATCCCGGCGGAGTGAGCAGGGCCGGCCGCGCCCGCAGCAGCCCCGGCGCCGGTGCGGGTGCCGGCGGCAGCGCCGCCGCAGTCCGGGCGCTGGTGCTGCGCCAGCATCAAACGGCAGCCGCGGGCCGGGGCCCGGCCGCCGAAAGCCAGGCCGGCGCCGAACAGCGGCGCGCCGGCCAGTCCCGGCAGAACGGGCTGCGGCACGCCGATCTCTCCGGCCGGACCCCGCCGCAGCGGCTGCTGGCACGCCGGCCGCCGCAGTTCTGGCTCCGTCACTGCGCCCTGCCCCTTGCTCAGTTTGGCCCGGCCGTGACCATCGCCACGGCCCGCCCGGACCGCTTTGCGGCGCTGCAGGCCGAGCTCAAGGAGAGTTTCGCCGAAGTGGTGCCGGTGCTGGCCAGCGAAGCCCAGATCACCGCGCTGCTGACCCGGCAGTTCGGCTCCGGACTGGCGCGGCAGGCCAATTGCCGGGTGCCGCCGCGGCTCAGCTGCCGCAGCCTGCCCCTGCCGCGCTGGCAGCCCGTGGCGGCGGCAAGCCTGATGCCCGCGCTGCTGGCGGCCTGGCAATTCCCGGCTCTTGTGTTCACCGGGTTTAGCGCCTTCGCGCTGCTCTCGGTGCTGCTGTTTTCGCTCCTGAAAGCCGCGGGACTCGCCGCCGCCCGGCCGCGCAAGCCGCGCCCCATCGCCCCGCGCGCGCCGGTCAGAGACGATGCGCTGCCGCTGATCTCGGTCCTGGTGCCGCTCTATGAGGAGGCCCGCATCAGCAAGGCGCTCTTGGCACGGCTCAGGCGGCTCGACTATCCGCGCGCGCTACTGGACGTGATCCTGGTGCTGGAGGCGCATGACGCCATCACCCGCGGGGCGCTGGAGGGGGCCGAGCTGCCGTCCTGGGTGCGGGTGATCGAGGTGCCGGGCTGCGGCGGGCTGACCACCAAGCCGCGGGCGATGAACTATGCGCTGGATTTCTGCCGCGGCAGCCTCATCGGGGTCTGGGACGCCGAAGACGCGCCCGAGCCCGGACAGCTGCGCGAGGTGGCGCGCGCCTTTGCAGCGGCGCCGCCGCAGACCGCCTGTTTTCAGGGCGTGCTCGACTATTACAACCCGCACGCCAATTGGATCGCGCGCTGTTTCACGCTGGAATATGCAAGCTGGTTCCGCATCGTGCTGCAAGGCATCGCGCGGCTCGGGCTGGTAGTGCCGCTCGGCGGCACCACAATGTTCATCCGCCGCGCGGTGCTGGAGGATCTCGGCGGCTGGGACGCCCACAACGTGACCGAGGACGCCGACCTTGGCGTGCGGCTTTGCCGCGCGGGCTACCGCACCGAAATGCTGGCATCCACCACTTACGAGGAAGCCAATTGCCGCCTCTGGCCGTGGATCAAGCAGCGCTCGCGCTGGCTGAAGGGCTTCATGATCACCTATCTGGTGCACATGCGCGCGCCGGGCCGCCTGCTGGCGGATCTGGGCTGGCGCCGCTTCCTGGGGTTTCAGGCGTTTTTCCTCGGCACGGTGGGGCAGTTCCTGTTCGCGCCCTTCCTGTGGTCCTTCTGGCTGATCGCGGCCGGGCTGCCGCACCCGAGCGCCGGGCTGCTGCCGCCTGCCTTCCTGGCGCTGGCGGCGCTGGCGCTTGTCGCCTTCGAGCTTTTGGGCATGGCCATTGCGGTCACTGCCGCCTTTGTCTCGGGACGGCCGGGGCTGGCGCTCTGGGCGCCGGCGCTGCTGTTTTATTTCCCGCTCGGCGCGGTGGCGGTGCTGAAGGCAGCGTACGAGCTGCTGGCCTGCCCCTTCTTCTGGGACAAGACCGCGCATGGGCTGCCGCCGCCGGTGAAGCGGCGGCGGCGGCGCTTCAGCGCCGTCCGCGCCCGCCTGCGTCCTGCTTCAGCCGGGTCATGAAGGCAATCGAGATATGCTCCTTCAGCGCCTGGCTCGCCGCCTCCTCGTCGCGGCGGGTGATGGCGTCGACGATGCCCTTGTGCTCGGACTGGGCAATCTCGCTGCGCCCCTCGGCGGCAAGCGAGGTGGTCGCCATCAGCGCCATGGTCCGGTGCACGAGGTCCAGCTGCTGCACCAGGTAGCGGTTGTGCGATGCCAGGTGGATCTGCTCGTGAAAGCGGCGGTTCGCCTTCGACAGCTCCGCCGGGTTGCCGACCAGCGCATCATCTGCCTCCACCATCTCCTGCAGCACCCGGATCTCCTCCTCGGTGGCGTGGCGCGCTGCCAGCCGCGCCGCCAGCCCTTCGAGCTCGCGCCGCACCACGTAGAGCTCGGCCATCTGGTTGTGGTCGAGCGAGGCCACGATCAGCGAGCGCCCGTCGCGCTCCAGCAGCGATTGCGTCTCCAGCCGCTGCAGCGCCTCCCGGATCGGTGTGCGCGAGACCCCGAAGCGCTCTGCCAGGTCGCTTTCCACCAGCCGGTCGCCCGGTTTGTAGACCCCGGAGTCGATCGCTTCGAGGATCAGGGCATAGGCGTCGGTCTGGCTGTTGCGGCTCTGGTTCATAAAAGGTCCTGTCATCTTGCGTCTGCCCATCTCTACAGGCTGGTTTCCGCCAATCAAGCCCGCCGGGGCAATTGCGCGCGCTTCGCGCGCCGGAGCCGCGCCGCGGCCCGTGCTTTGCATTGCCAATCCGCCGCCGCGCCCTTACACCGCTCACCATGGTCAAACAGTCTTTCTCGCATGTCAGCCAATGGGTTTTCGATCTCGACAACACCCTCTATCCGCCGTCGGCCCGCCTCTTCGACCAGATCGAGGTGAAGATGACGGCTTACGTGATGGAGGCGCTGGCGGTGGACCGGGTTGAGGCCGACCGGCTGCGCGGCCATTACTGGCGCGAGCATGGCACCACCCTGGCCGGGCTGATGCGCGAGCACGGGCTGGACCCGGTGCCCTACATGGAGGCGGTGCACGACATCACCCTCGACCACCTGGAAGCGGATCTGGCCCTCGCCTCGGGGATCCGCAGCCTGCCGGGCCGGAAGATCGTCTATACCAACGGCTCCGCCCCTTACGCGCGCCGGGTACTGAAGGCGCGCGGGCTGGAGGGGCTGTTCGACGGCATCTTCGGGGTGGAACACGCGGATTACCACCCCAAGCCCGAGCGGCGCGCCTTTGACCGGGTGTTTGCGCAGGCCGGGATCACCCCGGGCAAGGCCGCGATGTTCGAGGATGACCCGCGCAACCTCGCCGCCCCGCATGCAATGGGGATGCGCACGGTGCACGTGGCGCCGGAACCGTTCGAGGCGCCGCACATCCACCATCATTCCGACGATCTGGCGGGTTTTCTGGCCAAGATCATCTGAGGCCAGAGGCTCCGCGGCGGCGGGTGTCTGCCGCTTGCGCAGCCCGCCTGTGCCGCTGCGGCGAAATGCGCCTTTTGGCGGCATCTCAGACTGCCTATATGCCCCGCGACAGCAACCGTGGAGCCTTCTATGCCTGCCTATACCCTGCCCCGGCGCCTGAGCCCGGCCCAGCGCTTCCTGTTTTCGGTGCCGCTTCTGGGACGGATGTCCAAGGAGATCGCTTACGGCCCGCGCGAGAACGCCTACTATGCGCTGGCAACCGGCCTGAGCCTCTGGGCCAGCGCGGTGATGCTGTTCGGCCTGCCGGCGCTTTACCTGCCTGCACTGGCTCTGGTGCCGGTGATTTTCGCGCTGCTGATCACCATCACCCGGGGCTGATCCGCCCCCAAGCGCGCAGCGCGGCAGGTTGCCGCTTGTCATTGCCGGGGCTGCGGGCCTATCTCATGACCCGGAACGAAAGGGCAGAGACATGGCCGAAAGCTGCGACATCTTCATTTCCGGCGGCGGTATCGCGGGGCTGACCGCAGCCGCCGCCTTTGCTTCCGCGGGCTTTCGCGTGATCTGCGCCGACCCGGCGGCGCCGGTGACCGCGCGCGATGCCGAGGGCGCCGACCTGCGCACCACAGCCGTGCTGCAACCGGCCCGCGCGCTCTTGGAGCGCTGCGGGCTCTGGACGCGGCTGGCGCCTCATGCCGCGCCCCTGCAGGTGATGCGCATCGGCGATGCCGGCGGTGCGGTGCCGGAGCTGCGGGTGGTGAAGGATTTCAACGCCGCCGACATCTCCGGCCAGCCCTTCGGGTGGAATCTGCCAAATTGGCTGCTCAGGCGGGAGTTGCTGGCACGGCTTGAGGAGCTGCCCAATGCCGGTCTGCGGCTGGGCACCGCCGCCACCGGGCTGTTCACGCGCACCGGGGATGCACGGGTGTCCTTGAGCGATGGCGCCCGGGTGCAAGCGCGGCTGGTGGTGGCCTGCGACGGGCGCAACTCGCCGATGCGCGAGGCCGCGGGCATCCCGGTAAGGACCACGCGCTACGGTCAGAAGGCGCTGGCCTTTGCGGTGACCCACCCGGTGCCGCACGAAAATGTCTCAACCGAGATTCACCGCACCGGCGGACCCTTCACGCTGGTGCCGCTGCCCGATCACGAGGGGCACCCCTCCTCCGCGATTGTCTGGATGGAGCGCAATGCCCGCGCCGAGACGCTGCTGGAGATGCCGGTGGAGGATTTCGAGGCCGCGATGACCCGGCGCAGCTGCGGTGTGCTGGGGGAATTGAAGCTGGCCTCGCGCCGCACTATCTGGCCGATCATCAGCCAGTCGGCGGCGCGCCTCAATGGCGAGCGGCTGGCGCTGATGGCGGAAGCCGCCCATGTGGTGCCGCCGATCGGAGCGCAGGGACTCAATATGTCGCTGAGCGATCTGCGCTGCCTCTTGGAGCTGGCCGAAGCCCGCCCCGAAGGTCTCGGCGATGCGCAGATGCTGGAGGCCTACCACCGCGCCCGCCACCGCGACATCCTGATGCGGGTGAAGGGCATCGACCTTCTGAACCGCACCTCGATGCTGGCCCCGCGGCCCCTGCGCGACCTGCGCGCCTGCGGGCTCAATGCGCTCTATTCGCTGGCACCGGTGCGAAAGTCGCTGATGCAGATGGGGCTGGGGGTGAAGTAAGGAAAACCGGCTTTCCTGTGCAGGAAAGCCGGTGCCTCCGGCGGGGGTATTTATGGTCAGAAAGTAGCCCCGCCCGTTCTGGGAAGGTCAGAGCACCTTGTCGGCGGCGGCCTTGAGGCGGGCCAGCGTGGCGTCCACGTCGTAGAGTTTGTCGAGACCGAAGAGACCGAGGCGGAAGGTGCGGAAATCGGCCGGCTCGCCGCATTGCAGCGGCACGCCCGCAGCGATCTGCAGGCCTTCGGCGGCGAATTTGCTGCCGTTCTGCACATCGGGATCGCTGGTATAGCTCACCACCACGCCCGGCGCGCCGAAGCCGTCGGCGGCGACCGAGGTGACGCCCTTGTTCTTCAGCATCTCGCGCACGCCGTTGCCGAGCTTCCACTGCGCCTCACGCAGGCGTTCGAAGCCGTATTCGCGGGTTTCCAGCATAGTGTCGCGGAAGGCCCGCAGCGCGTCCGTGGGCAAGGTGGCGTGATAGGCGTGGCCGCCGTCCTCGTAGGCCTGCATGATCGCGCGCCATTGCTTGAGGTTGAGGGCAAAGCTGTCGGAGGCGGTTTCGTCCAGGCGTTTCACCGCGCGCCCGGAGAGCATCACGAGGCCTGCCGAGGGGGTGGCGCTCCAGCCCTTTTGCGGCGCCGAGATCAGCACATCGACGCCGGTCGCTGCCATGTCGATCCAGGCGCAGCCGGAGGCGATGCAGTCGAGCACCATCAGCGCGCCCGCCTCGTGCGCGGCCGCGGCCATGGCGGTGACATAATCGTCGGGCAGGATGACGCCCGCGGCGGTTTCCACATGCGGGGCAAAGACAATATCGGGCTTCTGCTCCTTGATGGCAGCCACCACGTCTTCGATCGGCGCAGGGGCGAAGGGGGCCGGGCTGCCGTTGCCAGTCTGGCGCGCCTTCATCACGGTGGAGGACGATGTGAGCCCGCCTGCCTCGAAAATCTGGCTCCAGCGGTAGGAGAACCAGCCGTTGCGCACCACCAGGGCCGATTTGCCGCGGGCGAACTGGCGCGCCACCGCCTCCATCGCGTAGGTGCCGCCGCCGGGCACCAGCGCCACGGCTTGCGCCGTATAGACCTCCTTCAGCATCGTGTTGATGTCGAGCATCACCGCCTGGAAGGCCTTCGACATGTGGTTGAGCGAGCGGTCGGTGAAAACCACCGAGAATTCTTCCAGACCTTCCGGGTCCACGGTGTCCAGCAATGCCATTGCGGCCTCCTTTGTCCTGTCTTTTGGCGGCCGCTGCAGGGACGGCCGGGCGTTCGCCGCGATATTGGCGGAGCCGAGCGGAAAAGACAGCCCCGGAACGGCAGAAAATATCCGGTTTTACGCCAGAGGGCTGCGCCCTGGACCGCTTGGGGACCTTAGCCCAGCGGGCCGGGGCGGCGCTCTTCGCTGAGGAGCACGTTGGCCTCCACGTTGCCGGCACCGGGCAGCGTCATGATGCGGCGGCGCAGGACGCGTTCGAAATCGGAGATGTCGCGGGCTGTCACCCGCAGGCGGTAATCATACATGCCGAGCACATGCTCCACCGTCTGCACCTCCGGGATGGCGGAGACGGCGCGCTCGAAATCCTCGAGACTGACGCGGCCCTTGGCGGCCAGCTTCACCCCGAGGAAGACGGTGACGCCAAAGCCCAGCTTCTCCTTGTCGAGATCCAGCTTGCGGCCCGCGATGATACCTGCGTCCTGCAAACGGCGGATTCGGCGCCAGGCGGCGGGCTGGCTGAGCCCGAGGGCGCGGCCCAAAGCGCCCGCGGATCGGGTGGCATCCTGCGCCAGCGCTTTCAGCAGCGCGAAATCGAGGGCGTCGAGCTGGGTCATAGCGGCAGCGCCTCGTCCGACTTGATGCGGGCGACATGCATCAAGGCCTCGATATCCGAGATATGCGGCAGGGTCAGGATGCGGGCGCGGTAGATGTCCTGGTAGTGCGGCATGTCGCGCGCGATCACCGACAGGCGCACGTCGACCTGGCCGAGGAAGGTCTGGATCTCCAGCACCTCGGGGATCTCGCGGGCGGCGGCGATGAATTCGTCGAAGGCGCGCGGGTTGGTCTTGTCGAGCGTCACCCGGAGCGAAACCTCGACCTCGTAGCCAAGCGCGCGCCAGTTGATCACCGCGCGCTGGCCCAGGATCACGCCGGTGTCGCGCAGCTTCTCCAGCCGCCGGGCCAGACGGGACGCGGTCAGGCCGAGCCGGTCGGCCAGGTCCGGAATCGATTGCGCCGGGTCGCCCTGGAGGTGGCGCAGAATGCGCCTATCGAGGTCATCGAGCATGAATACACCGATATCATAGCAAAGTACGAATGAACAAGGCAAACTTTGGCGAAATTTCGCGCGCAACTCCCGTCCCATTTACCGCCCCTTTGCCTATGATGTCGTCAAACACCAAACGAAAGGACGTGGATCATGCGCGTTTATTACGACCGCGATTGCGATGTGAACCTGATCAAGGACAAGAAAGTGGCGATCCTGGGCTACGGCTCCCAGGGCCATGCCCACGCGCTGAACCTGCGCGACTCGGGCGCCAAGAATCTTGTCGTGGCGCTGCGCGAAGGCTCCGCATCGGCCAAGAAAGCCGAAGGCGAAGGCCTGAAGGTGATGGGCATCGCCGAAGCCGCGGCCTGGTGCGACGTGATCATGTTCACCATGCCCGACGAGCTGCAGGCCGAGACCTACAAGAAATACGTCCACGACAACATCAAGCCCGGCTCGGCCATCGCATTCGCGCACGGTCTGAACGTGCATTTCGGCCTGATCGAGCCGAAGGAAGGCGTTGACGTCATCATGATGGCGCCGAAGGGGCCGGGCCACACTGTGCGCGGCGAATACACCAAAGGCGGCGGCGTGCCCTGCCTGGTGGCGGTGCACAACGACGCCTCCGGCAAGGCGCTGGAAACCGCGCTGTCCTATTGCTCCGCGATCGGCGGCGGCCGCTCCGGCATCATCGAGACCAACTTCCGCGAGGAATGCGAAACCGACCTGTTCGGCGAGCAGGCGGTGCTTTGCGGCGGCCTGGTCGAGCTGATCCGCTGCGGCTTCGAGACCCTGGTGGAAGCCGGCTACGCCCCCGAGATGGCCTATTTCGAGTGCCTGCACGAGGTGAAGCTGATCGTCGACCTGATCTATGAAGGCGGTATCGCCAACATGGACTACTCGATCTCCAACACCGCGGAATACGGCCAGTACGTGACCGGCCCCCGCATCCTGAAGTACGACGAAACCAAGGCCCGCATGAAGGCGGTTCTGGAAGACATCCAGCAGGGCAAGTTCGTGCGTGACTTCATGCTGGAGAACGCCGTTGGCCAGCCCACCATCAAGGCGTCGCGCCGCGCCAACGACGAGCACGCCATCGAGGCAACCGGCGTCAAGCTGCGCGCCATGATGCCCTGGATCTCGGCCGGCAAGATGGTCGACAAAGAGAAGAACTAAGGCGCCCGCGGGACTTGTCCGCAGCCTTCTTCCTCTGCAGGGCGCTCCGCTTCGGGGCGCCCTTTTTCATTGGTGTTTTTTCAAACAGGATGTTTTGCCATGGCCAATTCCCCCGGCACTGCCAATTGGACCAAGCTTCTGCTGCTGGGCGTGATCTGGGGTGCCTCCTTCATGGCGGTCTCGCTGGCGCTTGAAGGCGTCCCGCCGATGACCATTGCCGCGCTCAGGATCACCCTGGCAGCGCTGTGCCTGCTCGCGGTGCTGCGCGCCCTCGGGATCGCCCTGCCCTCGCCCAGGCACCGCGAGGGGCGCATCATCTGGGCCTGCGCCCTTGGCATGGGAGTGTTCTCGGGCGCCCTGCCCTTCACCTTGCTCAGCTGGGGGCAGACCTATGTAGCCAGCGGTTTTGCCGGCGTGTGCATGGCGGTGGTGCCCCTTTTCGTGCTGCCGCTGGCGCATTTGCTGGTGCCGGGCGAGCAAATGACGCCGCGGCGCACCCTCGGCTTCCTGACCGGCTTTGCCGGGGTGGTGGTGCTGATCGGGCTGGATGCGCTGCGGACGGCGGGCAGCGATCTGGAATCCCTGGCACGGCTGGCCTGCCTGGGGGCGGCGCTGTGTTATGCGGCGGGCTCGATCATCACCCGGTTGTGCCCGGCGGTGAACCTCCTGGCGCTGTCGGCGGCAGCGCTCATCTGCGGTGCGGCGCTGATGCTGCCGCTGGCGCTCTGGGCCGAAGGCGTGCCCGCGATGCCCGGGCCGGTGCCGCTGGCGGCTGTGGTCTATCTCGGGCTGCTGCCGACGGCCCTGGCGCAGGTGCTGCTGGTGCAGATTGCCCGCAGCGCCGGGCCTGCCTTCCTGTCGACGGTGAACTACCAGGTGCCGGTCTGGTCGGTGGTGTTCGGCGCCGCGCTTTTGGGCGAGGCGCTGCCGCCGCAGCTGTTTGCGGCGCTGGCGCTGATCCTCGCCGGGCTGCTGCTGGGGCGCGGCGCGCGGCGGCGCCCCGCCTGAGCGCGTGCCTCAGTCCGCGACCGCGGCCTCCAGCGCGGCGACCACGCTGTCCACGGTGAGCGTCATCAGCTCTGCGTCCTCGCATTCCGCCATCACCCGCACCAGCGGCTCGGTGCCGGACTTGCGGATCAGCAGCCGTCCCTGCCCCGCCAGCGCGGTCTCGGCGGCGGCGATGGCTTCCTGCACGCGCTCGTCCTCCAGCGGCGCCTGACCGGCCTGATAGCGCACGTTGCGCAAGCGCTGCGGCACGGTGTCGAACTGATGCGCCAGATCCGAGGCCTTGCGGCCGCTCTGCACCATCTCGGCCAGGAACTGCAGCCCCGCCATCAGCCCGTCGCCGGTGGTGGCATAGTCGCTCATCACAATGTGGCCCGACTGCTCGCCGCCGAGGTTGAAGCCGCCGTCGCGCATCCGCTCCACCACGTAGCGGTCGCCCACCGCGGTGCGCTCCAGCCCCAGGCCCTTGCCGTTGAGATAACGTTCCAGCCCGAGGTTCGACATCACTGTCGCCACCAGCGCGCCGCCGGTGAGGCGGCCGTCCTCGGCCCAGCGCGCCGCCAGGAGCGCCATCAGCTGGTCGCCATCGGCAACCGTGCCGGTCTCGTCGATCAGGATCACCCGGTCGGCGTCGCCGTCAAGACAGATGCCGACGTGGGCGCCATGCGCCACTACTGTCTCCGCCGCATGCTGCGGCTGGGTGGAGCCGCAGCCGCGGTTGATGTTGAGCCCGTCCGGCGAGGTGCCGACCGGGATCACATCGGCGCCCAGCTCCCACAGGACCTCGGGCGCGGCGCGGTGGGCGGCGCCGTTGGCGCAGTCGATCACCACCTTCAGCCCGTTGAGCCGCAGGTTGCGCGGCAGCGAGCTTTTCACCCGCTCGCCATAGCGGAAGCGGGCATCGTCGATGCGCTTGGCGCGGCCGATATTGTCCGCCTGGGCGGGTTCCACGCCGGCCTCGACCAGCGCCTCGATCTCGGCCTCGGCGCTATCGGAGAGCTTGAAGCCGTCGGGGCCGAAAAACTTGATGCCATTGTCCTCGGAGGGATTGTGGCTGGCCGAGATCATCACACCCAGATCCGCCCGCATCGAGCGCGTCATCAGCCCCACCGCCGGTGTCGGCACCGGGCCCAGGAGCAGCACGTTCATGCCGGTGGAGGTCAGCCCCGCCGTCAGCGCGTTTTCGAACATGTAGCCCGACAGCCGCGTGTCCTTGCCGATCACGACCCGGTGCACGCCGGTGCCATCGCGGCGGAAATAGCGCCCGGCGGCGGTGCCGATGCGCAGCGCCATTTCCGCGGTCATGGGGTGAATATTGGCGGTGCCGCGCACGCCATCAGTGCCGAAGAGTTTACGCATTGTGCCCCGTTCCTGCCGGTCCAGCCGGTCCTGTCCAGTTGATTCAGCGCGCATGCCGCAATGCCCCGCGAGGGGCCGCGCCGCCTGCGGGCCTCAGCGGACAGCCTGCCAGAGGCGCAGCGCCTGCACCGTCTCGGCCACGTCATGCACCCTGAGAAATTGCACGCCTTGGGACACGGCTGCAAGCCCCACCGCGATGGAGCCGGGGGTCCGGTCCTCCGCCTTGGGCGCGTTGCCGAGCGTGCCGATGAAGCCCTTGCGCGAAACGCCCAGCAGGACCGGGCAGCCGAGCGCGTGGAACAGGCTGATGTTGCGCAACAGCGTGAGGTTGTGCTCCAGCGTCTTGCCGAAGCCGATGCCGGGGTCGATCACGATCTGCTCGCGCACGACGCCGGTGGCTTCCAGCCTGTCGATCTGCGCCGAGAGGTGGTCGTAGACATCGAGCAGCACGTTATCGTACTGCGGATCGTCCTGCATGGTGGCGGGGCTGCCCTGGGCATGCATCACGCAGACCGGCACGCTGGCCTGGGCCGCCAGCGGCGCCAGCGCCGCGTCGAAGGTGAAGCCAGAGACATCGTTGAGCAGGTCTGCCCCCGCCTCCAGCGCCTCAAGGCCGACCGTCGCCTTGCGGGTATCGATGGAGACCGGCACGCTGCTGGCGGCACGGATCGCTTCGATCACCGGCGCGGTGCGGGCGATTTCCTCCGCCTCCTCCACCGTATCGGCGCCGGGGCGGGTGGACTCGCCGCCCACGTCGATGATGGCGGCGCCTTCGGCCACCATCCGCAGCGCCGCATCGCGCGCGGCCTCGACACCGGCATGGCGGCCGCCGTCGGAGAAACTGTCGGGGGTGACGTTGAGGATGCCCATGATCTGCGGCTGGGTCATGTCCAGCCCGGCAATGGTGGCGCGGCGCGCGCTCAGCCGCCGCCGCTCCAGTTCCGGCAGCAGGCCCGCGGGCTGGCGCCGGGGCGGCGCATCGCGGCTCAGAACTTCGACCTGGGTAAACCACAAAGGCCCGCCCGCCAGCGCCAGGGCGCCTTCGGGGCGGGTCTCTCCATGCTGAACCAGTGGCCGGTAATATGTCACAGCTGCGATTGCTCCACGTCGATTGCCCGCAGGGGCACGCCGGGATTATCGGGCAGCTCGCCGCCGATCACAACCATTTCGCCGGCTTCGAAGGTGGCGGCAAACCAGGCCGCCAGCGCGATCGAGTTCGACGGCGGCGCCGAGGGGCCTTCGACCGCGTCGAGCACGATCTTGGAGGGTGCCCAGACGCAGATCTGGCGGTTTTTCATCGCCCAGTCCAGCTCGGTCCTTGTGGAGACCACGACGCAGCGGTCGTCCTTGGCCGCAAGCCGCCAGGCGTTCTGCTCGATCGCCAGGAGGTCGATGCGGCGCTGGGTCCATTTGTGGCCGGTAGAGGGCACCGCCAGCGGGTGGGTGCCGACGCAGAGGATCAGCGGCCGCTTGCGGCATTCCATCTGGTCGATCCAGCCGGCGAGGCAGGCGCTGTCGATCGCCTCGTTCGAGAGATACATCAGCCGCGGATGCGGCCGCTCGCCGTTTTCCGCGCCCGGGCTCACCTGGTCCTTGGAGCGCACGATCTCCACCCCCAGCGCGCCGGGGCCGCGGTCCAGCTTCTCGATGCGCACGAAGGCGCGTACCGCCTGGGGCTCCAGCAGTATGCGCTCGGCCACCCGTTCGGCGAGGGTTTCCAGGAGGTTCAGCCGCTCCGCCGACAGCTCGTAGGCGATGGCTTCGCTGACCTTGTCATAAGACAGGATGCGGTCAACATCATCGTCCAGATCCTTCGGCAGCGGCGCGATCTCGACCACCACGTTGAAGCAGATCCGCTGGGTGGTGCCGCGTTCGGCCTGGAAGGCGCCGATCTCGACCTCGACGGTGTGGTCGCGCAGGGAAATACGGTCCAGCGGGCCGGGCCCGGCAGTGGCGGCGGAGCGTTCGGAGGGATGCGCAAAGGCAAGTCGGATTTCTGTCGGCATGGCGGTCTTGACCTTGGCTGGCGGTTGGCAGGTTCTGGACACCCACCATACTGTCTGCCCCTCCGCATAACAGGCCCGCATACGCCACGCCAGAGGCAGAAAACGGCGCCCAAAGCGCCGCATTCGAACCGTCAATCGTTGAGCGCAGTGCGGTAGCGATCGTCCCGGTAGAACAGATGCGTTCCGATGCGCGTGGTGTTTGTGAAAGTCCGGCTCCAGCGCGGCTTCACCGCGGTGGTGTGGTAGTAGGTCGCGCCGGCCGTCAGCTCGGTCTTGAGCCCGTCCAGCATCGCGCGCGCCACCTTTGAGACCCGCTGATAGGCGCGCTTCTCGTTGATGACTTCCTTGTAGCCGTCGCAGGTATAGGTGAACTGGCACTGGTACTTGCGGCCGGTGCCCTGCTTGATGACGCCGCAGAGCGAATTCGGAAACTGGGCGCTCTTCACCCGGTTCAGGATCACCTCAGCCACCGCGAACTGGCCTTTTACAGTTTCGCCGCGCGCCTCGAAGTAGAGCGCTTCGGCCAGGCATTCGAACTGCGCCCCGCCCGAGGCCGCGGGCCGCGCGTCCAGCCAGTCCCTTGTATAGGCAATTTCCAGCGCACGCTCTTTCGGGCGTTTCGAGCCGAAGTTGAAGTAGCCGTTCATCTTCCGCGATGAGACCGCATTCAGCCCCGCCTGTTCCTGCTGGATCAGCTCGTCCAAACCGGTGTCGGCAGCAACACCCTTACCGACCGTAATGGAGGTGGCCATCACGGCAAACAACGTCAACAATTTCATCCAGGGTTCCCTCGTCCTAAAGCTTGCGCCCGGCCTCCCCATTCTCACGCGGGGGCATCCCATAAAGGAAATGGCTCATTGCGTCCAGTTACGGGGGCGTGCTCCCCGCCCGCCGGGACCCGAACCGGGCTTCCGCGGCGTACTGAATGCGCCGCAGAAACCATTAATTTCTTAATATTTTGCGTATGTTGGCGCGACCTGCCCGGTTTGTTCCGCGATCGCCAGCTGGGCGGCGGCTAACCGCGCAACCGGAACCCGGAACGGTGAGCAGGACACGTAGTCAAAGCCCGCATCACGGCAGAATGCTATCGATTCGGGGTTGCCGCCGTGCTCGCCGCAGATCGACAAAGTGATATCGCCGTTCTCGGCCCGGCCGCGCTGCACCCCCAGTTTCAGCAGCTCCCCCACCCCGTCGGTGTCGAGCACGTGGAAGGGATCCTCCGGGAAGACGCCCTGGTTCACATAGACCGACATGAACCGCCCGGCATCGTCGCGCGACATGCCGTAGGTCATCTGGGTGAGGTCGTTGGTGCCGAAGCTGAGAAAGGCGGTATGGGGCGAGATCTCCCCTGCCCTCAGCGCCGCCCGGGGGGTTTCGACCATCACCCCCAGCCGGTAGGTGAAGCTGCAGCCGCGCTCGTATTTCACCGCTGCCGCCACCGCGTCGATGCGGGACTTGACCAGCTCCACCTCGCGTTTCGCCGACACCAGCGGGATCATGATCTCCGGCACCACCGGGTCGCCCTCCTGCGAGGCGTCCAGCGTGGCCTCGAAGATGGCGCGCGCCTGCATGTCGTAGATTTCAGGCACTGTCACCCCCAGCCGCACGCCGCGCAGGCCCAGCATGGGGTTGTATTCCGCCATCTCCTCGACCCGGCGGGTCACGTCGCTCACAGGGATGCCCAGCGCCTCGGACAGCTCGCGCTGGCCGCTGGTGGAGGTCGGCAGGAACTCGTGCAGCGGCGGATCGAAGAGGCGGATGCAGACCGGCAGCCCTTCCATGATGCGGAACAGCGCGTGGAAGTCGGCGCGCTGCATCGGCAAGAGCCGCGCCAGCACCGCCGCCCGGCCCTCCGAGGTCTCGGCAAAGATCATCTCCCGCATCACCGTCAGGCGGCCGGGATCGAAGAACATGTGCTCGGTGCGGCAGAGCCCGATGCCCTCGGCGTTGAAGGTGCGCGCGGTCTCGGCATCCTCGGGGGTGTCGGCATTGGCGCGGATGCCGATGTCGCGGGCTTCATCGGCCCAGGTCAAAAGCGTCTGCACCGCGCCGTCCTGTGCGGCCTCCAGCATCTCCGGCTCGCCCGCCAGCACCTCGCCGCTGCTGCCGTCGATGGTAATGATGTCGCCGCGCTTGAAGACCCGCTCGCCCGGGGCAACCAGCATCCGCCGCTTGCTGTGGAACTTCAGGTTGGTGGCGCCGACGATGCAGGGCAGGCCCAGGCCGCGGCCGATCACCGCGGCGTGGCTGGTGATGCCGCCGCGCTCGGTCAGCACCCCGGCCGCCGCGTGCATGCCGCGCACGTCCTCGGGCGAGGTTTCCCGCCGCACCAGAATGCAAGGCTCGCCGCGCGCGGCACTGGCCTGGGCCTCGGCGGCGGTGAAGACCAGCCGCCCGGTGGCGGCACCCGGGCTGGCGGCGATGCCGCGGCCGATCACGTCGCGCTTGGCGCCGGGGGCGACCTGGCGGTGCAGAAGCTCATTCAGGATATGGGCATCGACCCGCATCACCGCTTCCTGGCGCGGGATGATGCCATCCTCGGCCAGGGCCACCGCGATGCGCACCGCCGCCTGCGCCGAGCGCGTGACGCGCACCCCGTCGAGGATATGCACGCGGCCGTTCTCGACCACGAATTCGACCTGCATCTCCTCGCGCAGGCGCTGGCGCATCAGGGCGGCGTGGGTCTTGAGATCGGCAAAGGCCTGCGGGGCGCAGTCCTCCAGCGAGGGGCCGCGCGGGTCCTTTTCCAGAAACAGCGCGCCGGTGTTCGCGCCCAGCGCATCGCGGCCCTGGCTCTGGCTCAGGTAGCGCCCGGTGAGCTGCGGCTCGCCGGTGGTGGAGTTCACCAGCTGCAGCACGCCCGAGCCGCATTCGCCCTGGCCGACGCCGGGGATCATCTCCTGCACCACGAGGCCGAGACCGGCATCGGCAGGCGCCCCCTTGGCCTGGCGCAGGAGCCGCGCCGAGGTGCCCTCCCAGGCTCGCGCCATCGAGCGCAGCACCTCGGCCAGCTGCTCTTCGGGGTCCTGCGGGAAGGGCTCGTCGGTTTCGGCCTCATAGGCGTGCAGGATCTCGCTCAGCGCCTCCGGGCCGCCGTCCTCGACGTCGTCGAAGACATCCGGGTCGAGCCGCGCCACATGCACGGCGTAGGCCTGCACGAAGCGCAGATAGAGCGCCGCCGCCGCGTCCCGGCCCAGGCTGTCGCAGAGCTCGACGTAGCGGGCATCGTTCATGCCGATGTTGAGGACCGCCCCCGGCCCGCCCCAGTCCGGGTCTTCCGAGGACGGCCGCACACAAAGCAGCGCATCGGGGGTGAACTCGCCCAGCACGGAGGCGAGGCCGGGCATCCTGCCCTCGGCGATCCCATGCACCGCGTCGAAGGACAGGGCCACGGTGCGCGGCACCGGCATCTCCAGCCGCACCAGCCGCTGCAGGCATTTTGCGCGCCCGCCGTGGCTCGCGTTGGTAATCGGCGCGGTGGCGGTAATCAGCGCGGCGGGCGGGATCGGTCCAAAGTCTTTCTGCACTGCAGCGTCCTTTCTTTGCCCCGGCAGAATAAGCCGATGTTACAGCGGCGCAAGCATCTTGTCGCGGAAGTTGCGGCTCAAGTGGCCTGCGGGAAAGAAAAAACCGGCCTTTCCGGGGGAAAGGCCGGTGCCTCCGGCGGGGGTATTTCGCGGTCAGAACGTGGCGCCGGGCGGGTCAGCCCTCGACCCGGGAAAGGTCGGCGGCCTGGCCGCAGGTTTGGCGGATCTGGCTCAGGAGGTTCAGCCGGTTGCGGCGCAGAACCGCGTTATCGGAGTTCACCTGCACCGCTTCGAAGAAGGCGTCCAAGGGGGCGCGCAGCGCCGCCATGCCGCCCATGGCGGCCGCGAAATCTTCCGCCTCGATGGCGGAAGAGATCGCTCCCCGGCCGGTCTCCAGCGCGTCGAACAGCGCGGTTTCCGTGTCGTCCTCGGCAAACTTGCGGTCGGCGCCGAAGGAATATTCCACGCCGTCCTTCTCCTCGGCCTGGGTGAGGATGTTGTTGGCGCGCTTGAAGCCTAGAAGGAGGTTTTCGCCGTCTTCGGTCTTCAGGAAGTCCTCCAGCGCGCGGGCGCGTTTGACCAGCAGCGTCAGGTCGTCGCTGCCCGGCATCGCGATGCAGGCGTCGATCACGTCATGGCGGATGCCCTGATCGCGCAGGAAGACCTTCAGGCGGTCGTGGAAGAAATCCATCAAGCTAACAATCGCAACACGATCATCAAGTTCTTTCAAAGAAAGGTCGTCACGATTTGGTGAAGTAGCTTCTTTTACCCGCCGCAGAGCACGATCAAAGAGCTGCAGCATACTCCCGCGCACATTATTCTCCAGCACCAGCCGGATCACCCCAAGTGCGGCGCGGCGCAGAGCGAAGGGGTCCTTGGAGCCGGTGGGCTTTTCGTCAATCGCCCAGAAGCCGGTGAGCGTGTCCAGCTTGTCGGCAAGAGCCACCGCAACCGAAACCTTCTCCGACGGCACATCGTCCGAGGGGCCGAGCGGCGAGTAGTGCTGTTCGCAGGCGTTGGCGACTTCCTGCGGCAGGCCCGCAGCTTGCGCGTAGTAGCGGCCCATCAGCCCCTGCAACTCGGGGAATTCATAGACCATTTCCGACGAGAGGTCGGCCTTCGCGACCTTTGCCGCCTGCTCCGCCAGATCCGCGTCCGCGCCGGCGATGGGCGCGATTTCGCGGGCGAGTGCGGCGATGCGGGCGATGCGTTCGGCCTGGGTGCCGAGCTTGTTGTGGAAGGTGACGTTGCCGAGGTGCTCGACCCAGGCCGCCATGCCGGTGTCGGACTTGGCGGTGCGCAGATCGTTCTCCCAGAAGAACTTGGCGTCGGCCAGACGCGCGCTCAGCACCTTCTGGTTGCCTGCGAGGATCGTCGCGCCATCGTCCGCGGTCTCCCGGTTGGCGACGGTGATGAAGCCCTCGATGCGGCCGGTCTTGGGGTTCTTCACCGAGAAGAACTTCTGGTGCTCCTTCATCGAGGTCTGCAGCACCTCCGGCGGCAGGCCGAGGAATTCGTCATCGATGGTGCCCATCAGCACCACCGGCCATTCGGTGAGCCCCGCGACCTCGGCCAGCAGGCCCTTGTCCTCGACCACTTCCAGCCCGCTCGCGAAGGCCTGGTTGGTCGCCTCCTGCCAGATCGCGGCCTGGCGCTCGGCCGGGTCCAGCAGCACGTTGGCGCGCTTCAGCTTGGCGGCGTAATCGTCAAAGCCGGTTACGGAGATCTCGTCCGGCGCCATGAAGCGGTGGCCGCGGGTGGTGTTGCCTGCCTTGATGCCGTCCACTTCCATGTCCACGACCGAAGCGCCGTTCTCGTCCGAGAGGATGCAGAGGATCGCATGCAGCGGCCGCACCCAGCGCAAGGTCCCGCCCCCCCAGCGCATGGATTTGGGCCAGGGGAAGTTGCGGATGGTGTCTTCGAGCACCTCGGCAATGATTTCCGCGGCCGGGCGGCCCGGTTTCTCGATCATCGCGAAATAGACCGCGCCCTTCGGCGTCTCGCGCTCTTCCAGCTGATCGCGGGTGAGCCCGGCGCCGCGCAGGAAGCCTTCGATGGCCTTGTCGGGCGCGCCCACCTTGGGGCCCTTGCGCTCCTCGCGGATGGTGGGGCTTTCGGCCAAGAGGCCCTCGACCGCCAGCGTCAGCCGCCGGGGGCCTGCCAGCGCGTGGGCGCCGGCATAGGTCAGCCCCGCCTCCACCAGGCCGCCGGTGATGCGTTTCTTCAGGTCTTCGGCCGCGCGCGCCTGCATGCGGGCGGGGATTTCCTCGGAGAAGAGTTCAATCAGCAGATCGGGCATCGGGGGTCCTCAAGCGGGGGCCGCGGACGGATGCCGCGGCGGGAAATTCGAAACAGGCGGCATGGAGCGCGGGCGTCATCCGTCCCCGCCGCTTTCCGGACGGGGCGGGCATTCCTCGCCCACCACGGTGCCGTCATAGGCTTTCTTGCCGCAGTTGTTCAGCTCGTGCCAGACATAGCCGCGGCCGTCGTTGGTGATGGCGGCGATGCGGTCGACGCCATAGGAGATGTTCTTTTCCGAAAGGAACGTCCTGGCGGAGCCGTCGGCGAGCTTGGCGGCGATTGCTTCGGCGTCGAAACAGTCGAACCAGCCGGGCGCGTTGCGCGGCTCCACCTTGTCCGACAGCGTGAAGACCTGCGCCAGCTGATCGGGCTTCAGCGCGGTCAGGAAACAAGCGCGGTAGCGGATCGGCGAGCTGCCGGCGTCGATCGCCTCGAAGCTGGTGTAGGCGATGGGCCGCGGCGCGCCGCCATCCAGCGGCACCAGGCGCACGTCCTGGCCGGGCTGCGCCGCCACGTCTTCGTAGTAGCCGTAGACCTGCAGGTAATACATCGCCGCCCCGGCCGCGAGGCCGGAGAGCACCAGGACGAGCGCGAGAAACTTGCCCATGCCGCCTCTCCCCCGCTCAGGCGCCTGCCGCGGCGGTGTGGCCGCCCGCATCGGTCTGCACGAAGGCATCGGCGCATTGCTTGGCAAGCGCGCGGACTCGGCCGATGTAGGCCTGCCGCTCGGTGACCGAGATCACCCCGCGGGCATCGAGCAGGTTGAAGATGTGGCTGGCCTTGATGCACTGGTCATAGGCGGGATGCGCCATGATGATGCGCTTGCCGGTCTTCGGGTCCTCGTGCTCCTGTGCCAGGATCACGGCACACTCGGCCTCGGCTTCCTCGAAGTGCCTGAGCAGCACCTCGGTGTTCGCCACGTCGAAGTTCCAGCGTGCGTATTCTTCCTCGGTCTGCTTGAAGACGTCGCCATAGGTCATCGGGATCGGCGCGTCCGGGTCGTTGAAGGGCATCTCCATCACGTGGTCGGCGCCCAGCACGTACATCGCCAGACGCTCCAGCCCGTAGGTCAGTTCACCCGACACAGGGTGGCAGTCATGGCCGCCGACCTGCTGGAAATAGGTGAACTGGCTGACTTCCATGCCGTCGCACCAGACTTCCCAGCCCAGCCCCCAGGCGCCTAGCGTCGGGCTTTCCCAGTCGTCCTCGACAAAGCGGATGTCGTGCATTTCCATGTCGATGCCGATCGCTTCCAGCGAGCCTAGGTACAGCTCCTGCAGGTTGGGCGGGCTCGGCTTGATCAGCACCTGGTACTGGTAATAATGCTGCAGACGGTTGGGGTTCTCGCCATAGCGCCCGTCGGTGGGCCGGCGCGAGGGCTGCACATAGGCCGCGGCCCAGGGCTTGCTGCCCAGCGCCCTCAGCGTGGTTGCGGGATGGAAGGTGCCCGCCCCCACTTCCATGTCGTAGGGCTGCATCACCGCGCAGCCCTTGGATGCCCAATAGCTCTGAAGCCTCAGGATAATCTCTTGGAAGGAGCGCGGCGCGCCATTGGTCTGGGTCATATCTCATCCCTCTTGGGGCAGCGTTTACGGGCATCGGTTGCGGGCCGTCCCAAGGGCGGCGCACACCGGCAGCATATGCGGGCATCTTCCTATGCAAGGCTCCGGGCAGGGTCAACGCCCTCTGCGCGGCGGGGCGGGTGCGGCGCGGGGAAACCGCCGCCCGGCGGAGGTCATCGCGCCACTGCGGCCCGGGCGCCGCAGCTGCAAAATTCCCCCTCTGGCGCGCGGTGAAGGGCGTTTCCTTCCCCGCCGCAACATGCTTAACCTCGCGCCGCAACCACAAGAGCTGTCCGGGAGTGAGGTCCTTTAATGAAAAATCTGTTTACCACCCTGCTGCTGCCGCTGATCGCGCTGGCGATGGGCGTCACCCTGGCCGTCTCCTCCCCTGCCGCAGCGCAAGGCAGCGGCGCGGGCGTCTGGATCCAGATCGCCGCCCGCCCGACCCTGCGCGAGGCCGAAGCCGAGGCCCGGAGGTTCGCGGCCAAGCTGCCGGATGTGGCCGGGTTTGCCCTCGGCGGCGGCTGGTACGGGGTGCTGATCGGCCCCTATGCCCGCAGCGACGCCGAGCGCGTGCTGCAGGTCTACCGCGCCGAGAACCAGATCCCGCGCGACAGTTTCATCGCCTTCCCGCGCAACCTGCGCGGCCAGTTCTACCCGGTGGCCGCGGACACCGGCACCAGCCCGGAGCCTGCCCCGCAAGCAGCCGCGGAGCCGCAGCCGGAACCGCCCGCGCCGCAGCAGCCTGCCGCTGACCGGACTGAACTGGAAACCGCGCTCAACGCGCTGCCCGGCGAAAGCCCGGCCGAGGCCCGGCGCGGCGAAGCCCGCCTAAGCCGGGAGGCGCGCATGCAGCTGCAGGTCGCGCTGAAGGCCGCGGGCTTTTACGATTCTGCCATCGACGGCGCCTTCGGCCGCGGCACCCGCGCCTCGATGCGCGGCTGGCAGGCGGCCAGGGGCTATGAGCCCACCGGCGTGCTTACCACGGCGCAGCGCCAGGCGCTCATGGCGGAATACAACGCACCGCTCAATTCTGTCGGCATGGCCCGGGTCGAAGACCTGAAGGCAGGCATCGCGTTGCAGATCCCCGCCGATGAGGTCGCCTTCGAGCGTTACGAGTCGCCCTTTGCCCGTTACGCCAGCAGCGGCGGTCTGGGCGCGCAGGTGCTGCTGATCAGCCAGCCCGGCAGCCGGCGCACTCTGCACGGGCTATACGACATCATGCAGTCGCTCAGGATCGTGCCGCTCGAAGGCCCGCGCCAGCGCGGTTCCGGCAGCTTCACCATCGAGGGCCGCAACGATGAGATCGTCTCCTATACCGAGGCAAGCCTCAAGGATGGCGAGATCAAGGGCTTCACCCTGGTCTGGCCCGCCGGCGACGAGGACCGCCGCACCCGGGTGCTGGCCGCGATGCAGGACAGCTTCACCCGGCTCGATGGCGTGCTGGACCCGGGCGCCGGCGCCGGCCCCCGCCAGGACATCGACCTGGTCGCAGGGCTGGACGTGCGCAAGCCGCGGCTGTCGCGCTCGGGCTTCTTCGTGGATGAAAGCGGCAGCGTGCTGACCACCTCCGACGCGGTGGCGGGCTGCGGGCGGGTGACGCTGGACCACGGCTACGCGGCCGGGGTGGCGTTTGACAGCGCCGCTGCGGGCATTGCCGTGCTGCGCCCGGCCGAGCCGCTGGCGCCGCCCGCCGTCGCCGGTTTCGGCGCCTCCGCGCCGCGGCTGCAGTCGCAGATCGCGGTTGCCGGTTTCTCCTACCAAGGCGTCCTGGGCGCGCCGAGCCTGACCTGGGGCGACGTGGCCGCTCTCGAGGGGCTGGACGGGGCCGCAGGCCAGTCCCGCCTTGCGCTGCCCGCCCAGCCCGGCGATGCCGGCGGCCCGGTGCTGGATGGCACGGGCGCGGTGGTCGGCATGCTGCTGCCGCGCCCCGAAGGCAGCCGCCAGCTGCCCGAGGACGTGCATTTCGCCGCCGGCGCCGCGGCGCTGCGGGCGGCGCTCTCCGAAGCCGGGATCGCGGCTGCCGAGGCCACCGGCCAGGCCAAGCTCCCCAACGAGGCAATGCTGCGCCACGCCACCGGCATGACCGTGCTGGTCAGCTGCTGGGATTGAACCCGGCGCCCTGCCAAGCGCGGCCGCTCCTTCCAAGCCAGATCAGGCCGGCGCCCCGCGCCGGTCTTTTCACATCCCCCCGCACGACGCAAAGCCGGGCTGGCAAACGCCTGCGAAAGGCAACCGCTCCTGCCCGGCTTCAGGCCCTGCCGGTCCCTGTGACCGTTGGGCGTCCTGCGGTGGCGCGGGGTGCCAGCGGCGCCGCAGACCAGCCTGCCGGCCCTTCCGGAATGCAGCGCCCCAGTGGCGGCAGTCCGATGGCGGCACGCCTTCCGGCCCGGACTGGCCGCGCTTGCGCACTCTGGACAAAATCCCTTGCATCAGGCGGCGCGAACCGGGAAGGCCGCCTGGCACGCGGGACCGGAGGAGGCACCCCTTGAGTTGCTGGCGCGGCAGGGCAGCAAACGTTCCCGGGCGCCGCCCCTGCCAGCCGCCTGCGTTTCTTTATGAGGCCGCGGCCCGCGCGCTGGCAGCCGGCACCATGCGACGGCGCGGGCTCCGCCTGCCCCCGGTCATCCGGCGCAGCGCCCGCAACGCCCCTGCCCCGGCCGCGCCACGCCCAGCCCCGGCTTCATGCCGCCATCCCGCCGCCACAAGCGCCCGCGCCGCGCTGGCGCGGCGCGCGGCCCAAGGCCGCCAGCAGGTCTGGCGCAGCCAGGCTTGCGCGGGCGCGGAAGGGCGCCCCTGCCGCCGCGCAAGCCTCAGAAAAACGCGTTCAGAAAGGGTGGATGCGCCCGTCCCAGGTGTGAAAACAGCCGGTGGTGTCGAGCGACAGCATGTCGAACTCGTGCATCAGCCCGGATGCCGATTCTGCCACCGGAATGTCTCCGTCATCGCCGCCCATGCCGGTGCGCACCCAGCCGGGGTGGTAAATCCCCACCGCGATGCCCTCGGGCTTCAGATCCGTGGCCAGGTTGCGCCCGATGTTGAGCGCCGCCGCCTTGGAGGCGCGATAAGCATAGCTGCCGCCCGGCGCCAGCGCCTGGCTGGCCATCTGCGAGGAGATGATCGCAATCCGCGGCTCCGTGGCCAGCCGCAGGTTCGGCAACAGCGCCTGCACGGTCAGGAACACGCCGGTCACATTGGCCGCCAGGGTCTTGGCCCAGACCTCGGCGGTGTAATCCTCCAGCGCCATCGCCTTGTCGAGATAGACCCCGGCATTGCAGACCAGAAGATCCACCGGCCGGCCCTTCAGCTGCGCGGCAAAGCGCGCCTGCTGGCCGGGATCGGTCACATCCAGCCGCACGCCCGAAGAGTGGTCGCGCGAGGTGCCGGTCACTTCATGGCCCGCCGCCGCGAGCTGCACCGCCAGCTCCCTGCCGATGCCGCGGCTGGCTCCTGTCACGATCACATGCATGCGCTGGCGCCTTTCAATTGCTCTTGCGGCCGGGCTTGAAGGGCAGCGGCAGTACCGGCACGCCCTCCTCGATCAGGGCGCGGGCTTCGTCCGGGCGGGCCTCGCCGTGGATCGCGCGCTCCGGCGCCTCGCCCAGATGCATGGCGCGCGCTTCGCTGGCGAAATCCTTGCCCACGTAGTCGGAATTGGCCTCCACCTTGCGGCGCAGCTCGGCAATCGCCGTCTCCAGCGCGCCCGTTGGCCGGCTCAGCAGGCCGCGGCCCGGAGCCTCACTGCCGCGCGGCGGCTGCCCCGCGGGGGGCTGCTGAGGGGCGTGATCAGCAGCCTGGCCCTGCTGCGCCTTCGCTGCCACCTCTCCGGGGCCCGCCGCGGCGGCGGAGCGGGCCGGGCGCACGCGCGGCGCCATCAGCGCCTTTTCCACCTGGCCGCTGCCGCAGACTGCACAGGCCACCAGCCCCGCCGCTGCCAGCTTGTCGAAAGCCGCGGCCGACTGGAACCAGCTGTCGAAGCTGTGCCCTTCGGCGCATCTGAGGCTGTAGTGTATCATCGCTTCCCTTCCAGCAGACGCAGGCGATTAAATACGCTGGGCCGCCAAGTGCAAGGCCCAGCGCATGCGGCTCACCCGGCCTGCGCCGCAAAAGCCGCAAGCCGCTCAGCCGGGCAGCCGCGCCCGCAGCTTCTGCACCAGCTCCTCCGGCGCGGTATCGGCCTCCACTGCCAGGCGGCGCAGGCCGAAATGCACATGCGCCATTTCGCGGTAATAGCCCGCAAAGACGTAGTTCACCGCAGCGCCCGCAAAGGCGCCCGCCACCGGCACCGCCTGTGCCGCCAGCTTCTGGCCCAGCACCAGCCCCAGCCGCGGCGCCACCCGGGCGATCAGCTTGTGGATGCTGCCCGGCAGGCTCAGCCTGAGCGCCGTAAAGCCCAAGTCGGCGCCATCGTCATGGCCGAGGGGGCCTGCGGCCGAAAACACCTGGATGCAGTCGAACTTCACGCTCTCGGCCTCCGGGTCGAAGCCCTCGGCCGCCGCCGCGCCCTGGATGCCGCGGAGCAGGAAGGCGGTGGTGGCAGGCAGTTCCACCAGCGCGCCGGGCAGGCCCGCGGCGCCGCCCGCAGCGCCCATTGCGGCGCTCACCAGCCGGTCCAGGCCCGGGTTCTGATCCGGCACCAGGCGGCGCGACTGCCCGGCCCCGAAAAGCGCCAGCCGCAGCCCGGCCCCGGCCGCCTCGGTCAGGCCTGCGCGCACCGGCGCGGGCAGCCGCTCCAGCAGCGTTTCGCCGCTGCTGCCAAGCCGGTTCAGAAGCGCCACGCCCTTGCCGCCCGCAGCGCGGTAGCGCTGCGCCAGGGCGTCAAGTTCCGCCTCCACCTGTTGCGCTGTCAGAACGCGTGTCTTGGGCAGGATATCCGTCACGGGCCGCCTCCTTTGCCGTTCTCAGCAGATTGGCAGGCCTGCGCGGCATTTCAAGGGCCGCATTTGCGGGATGCGCCGTCCCAGCGCGTGACCGGACCGGTCACGCCACCCCAGGCGCCGGCCTGCAGCTCCAGCCCCAGCACCCGATCCGGGTTGGTCGGCGGCGGCATCGCCACGCCCTCCAGCCGGAAAAAGCCAAAGCGGCGGTAATAGGGCGCATCGCCCACCAAGAGCACCCGCGCCCAGCCGGTCTCCTCCGCCTTGGCGAGGCTGTCGCGAATCAAAGACCCGCCCAGCCCCTCGCCCTGGCGGGTCGGATGCACCGCCACCGGGCCCAGCAGCAGCGCCGCAGCGCCCCCCGCCATCACCGGCCAGTAGCGGATCGCCGCCGCCAGGATGCCGTCGCTGTCGCGCGCAACCTGGCTCAGCCCCGCCACCGGCGGCACGCCCTCGCGCAGCCGGTAGGACGACAAGGCCTCGCGGCCCGGCGCGAAGCACAGGTCGTAAAGCGCCTCGACTTCCCACCGGTCGTCCGGCCGTTCCGCTGTCAATTCGATCACGCCGCCCCGCCTCCGCAATATCCCCTGCAGGCTGGCATTCGCCCTAGCACGCGCGTAAGCCTTGGGCAAACATATGAACAATAACATGGAGACGCAGATGTTCTACCGCCCCGAGGACGGCCACGGCCTGACCCACAACCCGTTCAATGCCATAGTCACACCGCGTCCGATCGGCTGGATCTCGACCCGCTCAGCCGCGGGCATCAACAACCTCGCGCCCTATTCCTTCTTCAACGCGGTTGCCTACACGCCGCCGCAGGTGATGTTCGCCTCCACCAGCGCCAAACCGGACCAGCCGGGCACCAAGGACAGCGTCGCCAACATCGAGGAAACCGGCGTGTTCTGCGTCAACGTGGTGTCCTATGCCCTGCGCGATGCAATGAACGCAACCTCCGGCCCGCTGGCTAAGGAGACGGACGAGTTTCTGCACGCGGGGCTCGAGCCGGTCGAGTGCGAAACCATCGCCTGCGCCCGTGTTGCCACTGCTCCGGCGGCGCTGGAATGCCGGCTGACCCAGGTCGTGACCCTGCCGGGCGAGGCCAACCGCGTGGTTTTTGGTGAAGTCACCGGCGTGCACATGCGCGACGAGTGCCTGAAAGACGGCCAGTTCGACGTCACTACATTCCAGCCGCTGGCGCGGCTCGGCTACCGTGACTACTCGGTCGTGCGCGAGCTGTTCCCGCTCGCCCGTCCCGGCGACTGAGGCCCCGCGATGCCGCTGCCCGATCCCTCCCTGAAAAACCCGGTGATCCTGCCGGACGGCACGCCGCACGCGGGCACCGTGATGCTATCCGAAGTGCTGGACCATCCCAATTTCCAGGTTGGCGCCTACAGCTACGCCTCGGATTTCGACCCGCCGCAGGATTGGGCGCAGCACCTTGCGCCTTATCTCTTCCCCGGCGCGCGGGAGCGGCTGGTGATCGGCCGCTTCTGTCAGATCGCCGACGGGGTGCGCTTCATCACCGCTTCGGCGAACCACGCGCAGGAGGGGCTGAGCTGCTACCCCTTCCCGGTGTTCGACCCGGGCCAGCTGGCGGGCTTCCAGCCCGACACCCGCGATACCGTGGTGGGCAACGACGTCTGGATCGGCTACGGCGCGCTGATCCTGCCCGGCGCGCGGATCGGCGACGGCGCCATCATCGGCGCAGGCGCCGTGGTGCGCGGCACGGTGCCGCCCTTTGCCATCGTCACCGGCAACCCCGGCACGGCGCACAGCTTCCGCTTTTCGAAACCGCAGATCGCCCGGCTGCTGGCGCTCAAGTGGTGGGACTGGCCGCCCGAACTGATCGCCCGCGCCGAACCGGCGCTGCTGTCCGGCGACCTCGACATGCTGGAAACCCTCGCCCCCGACTGAGCCCGGCGCGGAGGAGCCCTTGCTGGTCCGGAGCCGCCGCCGCCTGAGACCGGACGGCCGCGCGGGCAGCGCCGGGACAAGGCAAATCGCCGAGGAGCCCCGCCGCGGCGTGGAGTCGGCTATTTGCCTTGGCGCGGGGCGGGCCGGGCGGCAGGCACGGATCAGCGGATGGCGGATGCGGGCCAGCATTTGCTGGTCTGGTGAGCCCGAGCCCCCTTCCCCGTTCCGGTTTCCCATAAGAAAACCCGCAGATCGCCAGATCCGCGGGCCTCCTCATCTTCTCGTCCCGGCTCAGTGGCCGCCGAGAATCCCGGTCTTGACAGAGTAGTCCACCGCAACTTCATACTCCGGGTCGTCATCACTATCGACCATCAGATGCCCCGCCTTGGTCAACAGTTGGTGGCAATCGCGGCTCAGGTGGCGCAGCATCAGCGCCTTGCCCGCGGCCTCGTATTTGCCGGCCAGCGCCTCGATCGCCTGCAGCGCCGACTGATCCACCACCCGGCTGCGCGCGAAATCCACGATCACCCGCTCCGGGTCGCCTGCCACGTCGAACAGCTCGATGAAGCCGTCGGTGGAGCCGAAGAACAGCGGGCCTTCGATCTCATAGACCTTGGCGCCCTTGTCGGTGGCCGACTCCCGCGTGGTCGCGTGAATGCGGCGGGCGTTGTTCCAGGCATAAGCGAGCGCCGAGACGATGACGCCGACGACCACCGCAATCGCGAGGTCGGTCATCACCGTGACCACGGTCACCAGCACGATCACGAAGGCGTCCATCGGCGGCACCTTGGTCATGATCTTGAGCGAGTTCCAGGCGAAGGTGCCGATCACCACCATGAACATCACCCCCACCAGGGCCGCGAGCGGGATCTGCTCGATCAGCGGCGAAGCGGCGACGATGAAGAGCAAGAGGAACAGCGCCGCCGCAATGCCCGCGATCCGTGTCCGGCCGCCCGATTTCACGTTGATCATCGACTGCCCGATCATCGCGCAGCCCCCCATGCCGCCGAAGAAGCCGGTCACCACATTGGCCGCACCCTGCGCGATGCATTCTTGGCTGGCGCCGCCGCGCTTGCCGGTGATCTCGCCCACCAGGTTCAGGGTCAGCAGGCTCTCGATCAGCCCAATCGCAGCCAGGATCACTGCATAGGGCAGGATGATCTGGAAGGTCTCCCAGTTGAGCGGCACCAGCGGGATGTGGAAGGCCGGCAGCCCGCCCTCGATCGAGGCCATGTCGCCAACCCGCGGCACATCCAGCCCCAGCCCGATCACCAGCACCGCAACGATGCCGATCCCTGCGAGCGGCGCCGGGATCGCCGATGTGATCTTCGGCATGCCCCAGATGATCACCATGGTCAGCGCCACCAGCCCCAGCATCAGCAGCATCGAGCCGCCCTGCAGCCATTCCGCCCCGCCCGAGCCCGGCACCTTGAACTGGGTGAGCTGGGCAAGGAAGATCACGATCGCGAGCCCGTTCACGAACCCCAGCATCACCGGATGCGGCACCAGGCGGATGAACTTGCCCCAATGCATCACGCCCGCGATCACCTGCAGGATGCCCATCAGCACCACGGTGGCAAACAGGTACTCGACCCCGTGCTGCGCCACAAGCGCCACCATCACCACGGCCAGCGCCCCGGTCGCGCCCGAAATCATCCCGGGCCGGCCGCCGAACACCGCGGTGATCAGCCCCACGAGGAAGGCCGCGTACAGCCCGACCAGCGGGTGCACCCCGGCGACAAAGGCAAAGGCCACCGCCTCCGGCACCAGCGCCAGCGCGACCGTGAGGCCGGATAGCAATTCGGTGCGCACACGGGCCGCGGTAAAGCCCTCGTCCTGCATGATGGAGAGGTTGGGCGGGGAAATCTGCTTGGCCAGCAAAGCCATGGCTGCGCGTCTCATTCGGGGTACCTGTGCTCGGGAGGAGGAGTGTTCGCTGCCCCGCCCCTAGCGGAAATGCGCCGAAGGAGCAAGCCGGAGGGTGTCTGCGGCACCTCCGTCGCGTCGAAGCAGAAGCGCAAAGGATTTGCAAAAATTTGCAAGTACAACCCGACTCGCGACATGGTTGCTTTAGGCTCAGGACCCATTGATTTCCGTTTGGCCGCGTGATTCACGGTGCTCAAAACGAGCGGTGAACATGTCTGACCTTTTCTGGCTGAGCGACGAGCAGATGGCCCGTCTGAAACCCTTCTTCCCAAAGTCCCACGGGAAGCCTCGCGTTGACGACCGTCGGGTCTTGAGTGGGATTAT